>NZ_CP102451.1:1875000-2139468 GCF_024637875.1 Vagococcus luciliae
CTGCCATTTAAACCAAGTGAATCTAAACGTGATTGTCTCACACGCATAATATACTCTGGACTAGCTGTTAAGCCTATCACTGGCACATTGTTCAACTGGAATAATTCTTTGGGGATTGGTACTTCTGGTATCAATGGTAAGTTGGCGACTTTGACCGAACGATTAGCTAAATACATACTTAGTGGTGTTTTAGATGTACGTGAAATCCCTAAAATCACTAAGTCTGCTTTTCTAAACCCTTTTGGATCTTTCCCATCATCATATCTCACAGCAAATTCAATGGCTTCAATTCGTTTGAAATACTCCTGATCCATTAAATAAAGTGAGCCACTCTCATGAGTTGGTTCCATATGTGTTCTGTGTGACACTTTTGTCATTAATTCTGTCATGTAATCAACATACTCAAGTCCTGTACTTTTAGCAAAATCGGCACAGACTTTATTTAATTCACTATCAACTAGTGTTGTCACCACAATCGCTTTTTCGTTTAAAGCATCAGCTAATATTTGCATTAACACTTCTTTCGAATCCACAAAGGGAAACTTTTTAATATCATAGTTTTCAAGTTTTGGGAACTGTGCTAATACTGCATTTATAATGCGCTGAGCTGTTTCTCCAATTGAATCTGATATAACAAATAGTTGTAGTTGTTTAAATTTACTCTCTCTAAAGTTGTTCATGTTTTAGTTCTCTCCCTAACTTAATAAAGTGCTGCACCACTTTGGTTTTTGATAATTTACCAACGACTTGATTGGTTTCTCGACTTAATACGGGTAGTGAATCAATTTCATGGGCGCTCAATAAACTACCTGCCTCTAAAATAGTCATATCTGGGTAAGTAACCACGAGATTAGGCATACGAGTCATAATAATCGCAATCGCTAAATCCAAATCTTGATTATTTAACAAGCTTCGTAATAAATCTTTTCGTGACACTAAACCGATTAAGTCCTTTGATTCTTCATCAATGACATAAAGTGACCCACAATCATACATAAATAGGGATGTGGTAGCATCTTTAATTGTTGTATGAGGATAGATAATGACAGGATTTGACATGACTTCATCTACTTGAACATCAAATAAATGTTCCTGTAATAATGGATCAAATGGTAATCCTGAATAGATATAGCCTACTTTTGGTCTGGCATCAAGAATACCAGTCATCGTTAAAACAGCTAAATCACTTCTTAATGTTGGTTTAGTTAATCCTAATTGTTCTGCGATTTTATCTCCACTAATCGGCTCATTCGTTTTGACAATCTCGATAATCTTTTTTTGTCGCTCGCTTAGTTCCACAAAGACACCTCTTTTATTCGTTATTAGACGCACGACGGATGGTACTTTGAGCTGCTGCAATATAAGCAATCGGAATTCTGTATGGTGAACATGACACATAATCCAAGTTAATATCATCAAAGAATTCGATTGATGTTGGGTCGCCACCTAATTCCCCGCAAACACCTATTTTTATCGTCGGTGTTGTTGAACGACCTTTTTCAACGGCTGTCTTAATCAATTCTCCCACCCCATCTTTATCAATTGTTTGGAATGGATCAACTGGTAACACGCCTTTTGAAACATATTCGTTAATATATTTTGCTGCATCATCTCTTGAAAACCCGAACGTCATTTGCGTTAAGTCATTTGTTCCAAAACTAAAGAAATCCGCAGTTTTTGCAAGTTGATTGGCAATTAAACAGGCTCTAGGTAGTTCAATCATTGTCCCTATACGGTAAAAGACATTGATATCTTCTTCTTCCATCAAAGCATCTAGATACAATTCAATTTTTTCTTTTAGTTCACTTAATTCTTTTGTTGTTCCCACTAATGGTATCATAATTTCAGGTGTTACGTCTAAACCAGTTTCACGTTTCATCTCAATGGCACTTCGAATAATCGCTTCACTTTGCATAATATAAAGTTCAGGATACGTCATACCTAAACGACAGCCACGGTGTCCAAGCATTGGGTTCACTTCATGTAATTCTTTCAAACGACGTTCAATTTCATTTTTACTCACATTCATCTCTTGAGCTAAAAGAACAATATCTTCTTCTTTCGTTGGCATAAACTCATGCAATGGTGGGTCTAGTAAACGAATAACCCCTGGCAAGTCATTTAATGTCTCAAATATTTCTTTAAAATCGTCCATTTGATAATCTAAAATAACTTTTAACGCTTTTTCGCGTTCAATATAGCTATTTGATAAAATGAAACGTCTCATTTGAATCAAACGTTCTGCACCAAAAAACATGTGCTCTGTACGAATCAGTCCGATACCATCTGCACCAAAGTACAGTCCTGTTTTGATATCACTGACTGTTTCAGCATTCATTCTCACATCAAGTCGAGCATGCTTTTTAGCCCAAGCCATAACTGTATCGAAATAGTGAGAGGTTTCTGTTACTTCCACTTCTAATTCTCCAAGGTAGATAACACCATTAGAGCCATCGACTGAAATCACGTCACCTTCGTTTAATTGACCTCCTGGATACACCACACGTTTTAAAAATTCGTCGATTTCTAATTCGCTACATCCAGCGACACAACATGTTCCCATTCCACGAGCAACAACTGCTGCGTGAGACGTCATACCACCACGACTTGTGACAATAGCCTCACTTGCTACCATTCCTTCGATATCCTCTGGAGACGTTTCTTGACGCATTAGAATGACCTTCTCACCTTGTGCTGCCCACTCTTTTGCCGTTGCTGCATCAAAACAAATTTTTCCAACAGCCGAGCCAGGACTAGCTGGTAACCCAACGTCAGATACTTTCACCGCTTTTTCTAATGCTACTTTTGAAAATTCTGGGTGAAGTAAATGACTGATCATATCAGGATTTAATGTCATTAAAGCATCTTCTTCTTGAATTAATCCTTCTTCAACCAAATCAACCGCAATTTTCACACTTGCTTGAGCTGTTCGTTTTCCATTTCGTGTTTGTAAAATATATAATTTCCCTTTTTCTACAGTAAACTCGATATCTTGCATGTCACGATAATGTTGCTCTAACAAATGAGCTAGACGAGTAAATTCTTCATAGACTGCAGGTAAATCATTTTTCAATTTTTCGATTGGTTCTGGCGTACGAATACCTGCTACAACATCTTCACCTTGTGCATTGATTAAGTACTCACCAAATAATTTATTTTCACCAGTCGCTGGATTTCTTGTAAAGGCAACACCTGTTCCACTGGTATCTCCACTATTTCCAAAAACCATTAGTTGAATATTAACAGCTGTTCCAATATCATCCGGAATACGGTTTAACTCGCGGTAAATATGTGCTCGCTCATTATTCCAAGAATGAAATACTGCTTCAATCGCTAAATGTAATTGTTCTTTAGCTGATTGTGGGAACGGTTTCTTTTTGATTTCTAAAATAATACGTTTAAATTCTGTTACAATGCTCTTTAAATCGTCACCAGTCAAATCACTATCTAATTTTACCCCATGTTTTTGTTTATAAAATGTTAAATAATTTTCGAAATATTGCATATCAATTCCAAAGACAACGTTTCCAAACATTTGCAACAAACGTCGGTAGCAATCATAGGCAAATGCTTCGTCCTCTGTTAATGAAGCAAGTTGTTCTACTGTTTCATCATTTAATCCCAAGTTTAAAATGGTATCCATCATACCAGGCATTGAAAATTTTGCTCCACTGCGAACAGATACAAGTAATAAATCTTTATCGCCTTCAAATGATTTATTGGTTTTCTTTTCTAACAAACTCAAATGCTCATCTATTTCTTTTTTTAATTCATCTGATAATTCTTTTGTTGTATTTAAAAATGACATACATGCTTCAGTCGTAATAGTAAACCCTGGTGGAACTGGTAAGCCTAAGCGTGTCATTTCAGCCAAGTTTGCTCCCTTACCACCTAATAGGTCTTTCATATCTGCATTGCCTTCATCAAACTGATATACTTGTTTTAACACACTAACTCCTCCAATTAACTTTTATTAGTACCTGTTATTTATTATATAGTACGTCATATATAAAATCAATAAGTATTTAATAGGCTTTATTAAAAATATTTTAATGAATAAATCAAAATTGCTTTTAAATTTTTTAAAAATAAGTTACGATATATTTTCAAGGAGGAGTCATTATGGTACAAGCTGTACAAAAAAAATTGGGGACTAGATTTAGCGATACATTGTTCATTATCATCGGAACATTCTTTGTGGCATTTGGATTCAATGCTTTTCTATTACCGAATCATATCGTTGCTGGAGGGATTAATGGTTTAACCATTATCTTAAATGAGACACTAAATTTAACGCCAAGTATTGTGTTATTTTCTGTTAATATGGTCCTGTTATTATTAGCTTTTTTACTGTTAGGAAAAGAAGTTTTTTTCAAAAGTATTTTAGGAAGTCTGTTAGTTCCTTTTTTTGTGTCCTTACTCAATGGATTTTCTTTAGATCATATTGAACCTATATTATCCGCTATTTTTGGTGGAATCACTATTGGTATTGGTGTGGGATTAGTCTTTGTTGGAAAAGGGTCTACAGGTGGTACTGCACTAATTGCATTAATCATTCAAAAATTTGTTCCAATTAAGTTAGGTATTATTTTAGGAATGTGTGATGGTTTAGTTATTTTATGCGCATTGTTTGTATTCGATGTTCAAACAGTGTTATTTGCTCTTATCGCTCTGTATCTAACTAGTCGGATGGTCGATAGAGTTCAAGTAGGTCCAAAATCATCCAAAAATGTCTTAATTATTTCAAATGACTACAAAAAAATCAGAGCTCAAATTGTGTCTGATTTAAATTTAGGAGCTACTTTAATTCCAATAGAAGGTGGATTAAACTTAGAAAATAAAAAAATGGTTATGGTAGTTATAAAAGAGGAACAATTCATGACACTAAAAGAATCAATTTTATCAATTGATCCATCAGCTTTTGTTGTGATAACAAGTGCTCACGAAGTCGTTGGTAGAGGTTTTACAACAGATAAACAAATAAAAAAAGCAAGCGTTAGATAAATCTAACGCTTGCTTTTTAATTATTATCATCTAGAATATTCAAACGAATTCTTTTAGAATCATTCGTACGAACACTGTAAACAATCGTACGAATTGCTTTTGCAACACGACCTTGTTTACCAATAATTCGACCAATATCTTCTGAAGCCACTCTTAAGTTGTACTCCATAAATTCTTCAGATTCTTCAACATCTAAACGAACAGAATCAGGTTGACTAACTAACGGACGGACAATGGTTAATACCAAATCTTTTGCATCAGTCATTCATATGTCCACCTTATTTTTTAGTATATTTAGCTTCGTGATGTTTTTTCATAATTCCTTCACGAGATAAAATGTTACGTACTGTATCAGAAGGTTGAGCTCCTTTTGATAACCAGTCTAAGATTAAGTCTTCTTCAACTTTTACTTGAGCTGGATCTGTTAATGGGTTGTAAGTTCCCACTACTTCGATGTAACGTCCATCACGAGGTGAACGAGAATCTGCTACTACCATACGATAAAAAGGTTTCTTTTTAGAACCCATACGTTTTAAACGAATTTTAACTGCCATTATTAAGGCACCTCCAAAAATTTTTTGATTTGTTTTAATCACAAAGCATAGTTTAACAGTTTTAATTACTCTTGTAAAGTGTTTTTTCTTTACAGGTTAATTTTTTTGTTTAACCCAAATTTTATGTCGCTTGTCTGATCTTTTGTTCCAGTTTTTCAGTCGAAAAATAATTATAATTGACCATTCGATAAAAAGAAAATGCGATCGGCATACTGTTCTAAATTATCCAATAAATGAGAGACGATTATAATCAGTTTTCATTCATTTCTTTTTTTACCATAATCATTGTCTCATATCAAGTGAATACTTACCTACTAAACCATTAATATAATATGACATATTCAATTCATTAATTAACTCTTTAATGGATATTTTTGATTTCTAAATCTTTTTATACATCATTAAATGCTCTAAACCAGTTTTATGATTATACAAACCTTGCTGGTCTAACATCTTTATTTTTTATAAAGTTTAATTTGCTTCAATTTTGTCGTATTTCATTATTTAATCATACCATCAACGTAATAAGGACTATCAAAAGTGATTATTACGTTAAAACCAATAGGCAGACGAGCAATAGATGTCGAAAATAGTTTAAATAATTGGTTTAAAAAGTTTCCATGCCATCTATTTAAATCAACCACATTCGATTGTGGTAAAGAATTTTCTAATTGGAAATCAATCAGCAATCTAAATGATCTTGATATTTATTTTGCCGATACAGGAACACCTCACAACGAGGCTTAATGAAAACTCTAATAGGTTATTACGTAAAGATAGTTTGCCTAAACAAATGGATTTCAACGAAGTGGAGAAATCTTTTATCCAATCTATCGCATCTAAAAGAAATAATATTCCTAGAAAATCATTAAACTATAAAACACCATTGGAAGTATTTTTGAGTTATGTAGACAATGATATTTTGTCTAGCTTAATTTGACAAATGAAATAATATAAAATAAAACAGCCTCATATAAAAAATCGAGGCTGTTTGTTTATCATTTTTTAGTATTATCTATTTTTTGTTGTTTCTTTTTTTCTAATGTTAACCAAGCTTCAATTATTTCTAAATCTTCCTTATTAAAAGATTTTTGTTTTAGTAATTCTTCAATGATATCATCTGCTTTTTTATGATTGGTCTTCTTAGAATGACTAATAATACGCGTTAAGTTACTCGTGAAAGTTGAAATAATTCCAACACCTAAGACCATTAGTATCCCACCGACAAGTCGTCCTAATCCGGTTTGAATCATAATATCCCCATAACCAACAGTTGTGACAGTCTGCATCTCCCACCAAATCAAATCCTCATAATTTGTGATATTAGGCTCGATCCATAGTAATGGTAATGGTAAAAAAATAAAAATAATCAAAAAAGTATTAAAAAGTTTTCCTGTACCGGTTTCTCGTAATTTCAAAAATACAGGCAATAAATACCGTTGTCCAAGCGAAGTGATTTGTATACTCTGCATGATAAGCGGAAAAAATTTTACCAAACGAAATGCATGATGAAATGGGATAATCGCAATAAAATCTAAAAAATGATGTTTTAAATAATCCTTTTTATTGTCTGTTTTCCATAATGTATAAAAACTATCTAAAGCAAAAATAAGCAATATTATGATATCTATTATTTCTTTGTATTGAAAATTAATAACATTAACAACGATTGAAATAATAATCAATAGAAACATCATGAGTAAATAAATTTTTTTAAATTTTTCTTGGTTCATTACTCTCTCCTACATGATTAATCTTTAAAATTAAACAATTGTTCTTAAAAATTGAAAAGGAATGATCATCTCATCATTTATAATGACCTAGCCTATCTCATACACACTGATAAAAAAATCATAAAATAACTTTATAGTAAAAATCAAGTTTTGTTTTTAATTTTGTTTATCTCTAAACTTTAACAGTTGGTTGCATATTTTTCTTAGCGGTTGATAGCATCAAACGAATACGATTTAATTGATTAACAACAGATACTCCTGGATCATAATCAATCGCCGCAATATTTGCTCTAGGGTATTGGTGACGCAATTCTTTTATTACCCCTTTTCCAACAACATGGTTAGGTAAACAGCCAAACGGTTGCATACATACAATATTATTAACACCTGTTTTTAATAAATCAATCATCTCACCAGTTAAAAACCACCCTTCCCCTGTATGGTTACCGATTGATAGGACTTTACTTGCATCTTCTGCTAACTGTTTAATTGAGTGGACCCCATTAAATCGTTTCGAATTATTTAACGCTTTTGACATTGGCTTTTCAATTTTCTCAATTAGTTTAATCGCAAATTCTGCATATACTTTATTTTTCTTTGGCATTCCTAGATTTTCATATTTCCAAACTTGATTGTATAAAGAATAGTTCATAAATCCAATCAAATCTGGCACAACAACCTCAGCACCTTCCTCTTCTAATAATCTCACAATATCATTATTAGCAGTTGGAGAATACTTTACAAAAATTTCTCCCACAATTCCTACTTTAGGTTTATTGGTTTCATGTAATGGAATCGTATCAAAGTCACTGATAATTTGTTTCATATTTTTATTAAATAATGTCAAAGAACCATTACGTACATTTTTTTCTACTTTTTTAAGCCATGACTGATGTAATGCATCTATTTCACCTTTATTTATTTCATATGGACGTGTACGATAAACCAATCTCTCAAACAAATCACCGTACAAAACTGCCACTGCAATACGTTTTAACATTGGCAAAGTAAACTTAAATCCTGGGTTTGTTTCGACTCCTTTATTACCTAGAGAAACTGATACAACAGGGACTTGAGAAAATCCTGCTTCTTTTAACGCTTTTCTAAGAAGTGGAATGTAATTTGTCGCACGACACCCACCTCCTGTTTGTGTCATCAGAACACTCACGTTATCTAAATCATATTCACCACTTTGTAAGGCCTCAACAAGTTGTCCAATAGAGATAATCGCTGGATAACAGGCATCATTGTTCACATATTTCAATCCTACGTTCACTGCTTCTTTATCCATCATTGGTAGACACACAACATTATATCCTGATGATTCTAGTGCCACATTAAATAATCCACTTTGATGGATAGGACTTAACATTGGCAACAGTAAGGTATGTTTTTTTCGCATTTCTTTAGTAAACGTAATTTTTTCAGGTTCATCAAATTGAATTTCTGGTTGATAATGATTTCTTTCTCTCTCTTTCATTGCAGCTTTAAGAGAACGAACACGAATACGAATAGCACCTAAATTTAACCCTTCATCAATTTTTAGTACGGTAAAAATTTTACCATATCTATCTAATATTTCTTCCACTTGGTCAGTTGTCACAGCATCTATCCCACAACCAAATGAATTAAGTTGAATCATTTCTAAATGCTTATTCTTTCCAACCACTTTAGCTGCTGCATATAAACGAGAATGATACACCCATTGATTGACTACACGCAAATTGTCTACTTCTTCCAAATGAGAAATACTATCTTCTGTTAACACATGAAACCCTTCTTGAATAATAATTTGTGAAATACCATGATTGATTTCTGGATCAATGTGATATGGTCGACCCGCTAGGACAATCCCTTTTTCACCTTTTAACGTCAACATGCGAAGAGTCTCTTCACCTTTTGCTCGGATGTCTTCTTTAAATTTCTCCAACTCATCATACCCATGTGTTAAGGCATTTGTCACTTCTTCTTGTGTCACATCAAAATCTTTAAAGCACTCATATAAAACATGTGCCACTGAATCAGGATCCGCTAAGTTTAAAAATGGGTTACGATAATCCACTTTTCCCTCTCTGATGTCATCCATATTATTTCGTAACACATCAGGATAACTTTGAACGATTGGACAATTAAAATGATTGTCTGCTGACTTTTCTTCTTGTCTTTCAAAGATAACGCCTGGATAAAAAATCAACGGAACTCCGTCACCAATCAATGACTGAACATGTCCATGCGATAGTTTGGCAGGATAACAGACAGTATCACTCGGTATCGTTTCCATGCCTTTTTCATAGACTGACTTATTCGAGCGTGGTGAGAGTTTCACCCTAAATCCTAAATCGGTAAAAAACGTATGCCACAATGGATAATTTTCATACATATTAAGTACACGTGGTAACCCTATTTCTCCACGAGTTACTTCTTTTTTACGAAGTGGTTTGTATTTAAATAAACGTTTATATTTATAATCCACTAAATTTTCTTTTTTATCTTCTTTTTTAACTTTAATTCTAGCTCCACGTTCACAGCGATTTCCCGTAATAAATTGACGGCCATCGGAAAAAAGTGTCACAGTTAGCATACAATGATTTTCACAAAGTCCACAATCCATCCTATCTTTTTCTACTGATAACTCATCCAGTTCTTCCGAAGATAACATGGTAGACTCATCGCCTAACTCATAATCTTCTAATGCAATAAGCGAGGCACCAAAAGCTCCCATTAATCCAGCAATCGACGGTCTAACAACCTCACGCCCGACAAGTTGTTCAAAAGCACGCAAGACAGATTCGTTATAAAAAGTTCCACCTTGGCAAACGATTTTTTCACCTAATTCTTCTGGTCTTCGTACTTTAATCACTTTATACAACGCATTTTTAACAACAGAATAAGACAAACCAGCAGAAATTTCTCCAACAGATGCACCTTCTTTTTGGGCTTGTTTTACTTTTGAATTCATAAATACGGTACATTTTGACCCTAAATCAACAGGGTTACTAGCTTCTAGTGCCAAGTCAGCAAAATCTTCTACTCCATAATTAAGTGATTTTGCAAATGATTCAATAAACGAGCCACATCCAGATGAACAAGCTTCGTTTAACTGGATAGATGATAAAACACCATTTTTAATCGTCATAGCTTTCATATCCTGTCCACCAATATCTAAAATAAAGTCCACACCTGGATTAAAATAATTGGCAGATTTATAATGAGCTACTGTTTCAACTTCTCCAATATCTATTTTCAATGCGTGTTGAATTAATTTTTCACCATAACCAGTAATCGCTGATTTGGCAATAAAAGCTTTTTCAGGCAATTGTTTGTAGACTGCTTTTATGATACGAATGGTCGTTTCTAGTGGTTCTCCTTCGTTATTACCATAGTAAGAATAAAGAAGATTTCCTTCCTCATCAATCAATGTTAATTTTGTTGTTGTTGACCCTGCATCAATTCCTAAAAAGACTGCTCCTTCATGTGTCGCTAAATCTTTCTTCTGAACTGAGGCTTTATTATGTCGTTCTCTAAATTGATTTAATTCTTCAGCCGTTTGAAATAATGGCTCTAAACGATCAGACGTCGATAATTCTGACATGTCCTCTGTTTCCAACAAGTGAATTAAATCACTTAAAACATTAGCCTTAGACCCTTCAGAAGCAAGTGAAGCACCCATTGCCACAAATAATTGTGGATTGTCAGGAAAAATGACATCTTCATCTTTAATATCTAATGTTTCGATAAATCGTTGACGTAATTCTGACATAAAGTATAAAGGACCACCTAAAAAGGCTATTTTTCCTTTTATTTTTCGTCCAGAAGCTAATCCTGTGATTGTTTGATTGACAACAGCCTGAAAAATACTGGCTGCAATATCTTCTTTGGCAGCACCTTCATTAATTAAAGGTTGCACATCTGTTTTAGCAAAGACCCCACATCGTGAAGCAATTGGGTAAATAGTATGATAATTTTTTGCAAGTTCATTAACACCATTAGCATCTGTTTTTAAAAGAGTTGCCATTTGGTCGATGAAAGCCCCTGTACCACCAGCACAACTACCGTTCATTCGTTGTTCCATTGCACCATCAAAAAAGGTTATCTTCGCATCTTCACCGCCTAATTCAATCGCCACATCAGTTTCCGGTATTATCTCTTCTACCGTTTTCGTACAGGCAATCACTTCTTGGATAAATTCAATATCTAAAATATCAGCTAAACCAATGCCGCCTGAACCTGTGATATTCATTGTTAATGGTTGGTCACCAATTACTTCTTGTGCTTCTTTTAATATTTTAATTGTGGCGGTTTTAACGTCGGAATAATGACGTTCATACTTAGAAAACAATATATTATTGTCTTCATCTATCACAATTAATTTCACTGTAGTTGATCCTACATCAATGCCAGAACGTAATGTCATCCTTCTTTTCCTACTTTCTTTATCTGTTCTTATAGTTCATTTTCAAAACTTTTTCATAAATACCAGTTTAAATCAAAAGACATAAAAAATCTAGCAAAGAGATAAACTAACGGATAATCATATAAATAAACAAAAAAAGCATACAGTGTTAACACACTATATGCTTTACTATCATACAATTTTAATATCTATCGACATGTCTATTAATCACAATGGAATTAATCAATGAAAGAAGTAGCGAAATAAATACTGCTGCTCCTAAACTAGAGAAAGCAAAGTTTTGTTCACCGACAATCACTGATGTAAATTTTAACATAATCCCATTTATCACGAAACTAAACAAACCAAATGTTATGAGTGTAATAGGTAGTGACAAGATATGTAATATGGGTTTTACTAATACATTTAATGCCGATAAAACAACACTTGCCACAATGGCTATCATAAAATTATTAACATAAAACATGGAAGGAAATAATACAGATAATGAGATGAACGCCAACGTATTAATAATTAGACGTTGAAAGTATGTCACTAAAAGTCACTCCAGTCATCTTCTTCTACTTTTTGTGCTTCTTTTCTTGGTCGTTTTGCTTTATATTGTTTAGATGATTCTTCATAATTATAACCGCCATATCCTTCATATGGAGAACGTGGTCTACTTTGTTTATTTGAACCTGGAACAATTAAGGCTAGCAAAATATATAAAATAATTGGTGAACCTAGTGTAAACATTGATAGAATCACATAAATGATTCTTACCAAGGTTGGATCGATATTAAAATATTCTGCAATACCTGCTAATGTTCCTGTTAAAACAATATTATTACTTGATTTTGTTAGTTTTCTTCCCATTTTTATCACTCCATCTATTAGTCATTATCTTTCAAGTAAATACTTCCTGTTGTAGTATTTAAAGATAATTTAACCATATTATCATCTTGTCGAACAAATTCAACCATTTGATTCATTCGCTCTTTCTTTTCTTTTAAAATATCAATGTTATCAAAACGATTTTTAATTGAGCCAAAGTTCGTTTGGCAATCCGCTTGAATACCTACTTGTTTTGCAAGTGATACTTTAATATCACCATTTACTACAGTTGCTTTAATTTTTTTTGTTTTTAAATCATTTGAAGTAACTTTTACTGTTCCGTTAATTAATGATACATTAGTATGCTCAATAACAGATTTACTGATTAATTCACCGTTAACAGTTTGACCAATAAAATCAACAATGTCACTATCTTCTACTTGAATATCACCATTAACACCTTCAACTTCAAGCATAGTTGCTTTAATATTTTTCACCTTCATTTTACCATTTGTTGATTTGAGGAAAATATCACCCAGTAACATATCTTCAACTTTAATATCGCCATTTAACATTTTCACTGATACATGATCAAATAAATGTTGTGGTAAATAAAAATCTAATTCACAACTTAGTCGTTTGTTTGGTACTTGAAATGAAATGTTTTCTTCATCTACAACAATTTCACTACGCTCAATGAATGCTTCAAATGGTGTGTTGTTGTTTAATTTACCATAAAACTTAATGTTTGCAACAACCTTAACATCTGGTTGATTCCATGTTTTAAATTTAACTTTACCATTTGCTACTTTGACATCAATCAATGTAGCTGTACTATTTGGATAAAGAAATTCATGTGTAAAACTATGAGAACTTACACCAGGTACTTTGATGTTAACGTCTTTCCATTCAACATTATCAGAAACGGTAGAACTAACCGCATCCACTGTTTTTTTCAAAAACTCACCAAAGTATTTCCCTGCTTCTTCTACTTTACCAGAAGCATGGTTTATTTTTTCATTGGTTTGTTCTTTCCAATCTTTTGGAATATCAAACCCTAATATTTTTTCTGTTTCTTGTGTATCACGACGCTCTTTTTTTATCGATTTTAATTCTTCATTTAATTCTGCTTTTTCATTAGATAATTGAATATCTGTTTCTTTTAAATAAGCTAAGTCTTTTTTTAGTTGCTCTCGCTCAGCTTCTTTTTCAGGAGTCAATGTGTCTAAATCTTCCATTGTATCAAAGACTGTCAGTTGTTCTTCAATTTCTCGAATATCTTGTCTTAATCCTTGAATTTCAACTGTTAATTCATCATATTCTACAGATTTTCTATTTTCTTCTTCTGCTAATTTTTCTAACACTCTTTCTAATACTTTACTATCATTGTATCCTGTTTTGGATTGGCTTTCTGCTGATTTATAATTTACTTGCTTGGCTTCATTATCAATTAATTTTTCATCTTTTTCTGTGGCAATATTTTCTAATAGTACTAATGCCTCATCAGTAGTTAAAATGCCTTTTTTAACTAAGTCTAAAATTCGTTCACGTTCGTTCATTATATATCCTCCTCTTAACTTCTTTATCTATAACATTACTAACCTACACTCATATTATGTCTTATTTTTAAACAAATGTCATAGGACTTGAGTTGGATTTATTCCTGTATACCAAGACTTATTCGTTTATCATTCTAAAAAATAAAAACCTTAAAATAAATTTTAAGGTTTTTATAGCTTACTGACTAAAACGATAAGATAGACGTTGGATTAATAAATCCATTCCATAAACTAGAACTAATACCAAAATGTAAATGAGCTCCTGTTGAATTTCCTGTTGATCCAACTGTCCCAATTGTGTCTCCTGCGTCAACTACTGAGCCAACACTTGTGCCGATATTTGTCATATGCATATAGTATGTGTACAATCCATTGTCATGTAAAATAATCACGTGATTACCAGCACTTGGATGATAACTTGCTTCCACTACTTGACCAGCTCTAGATGCCAATATTGGAGTTCCTGCTCCAGTAGCTAAATCAATTCCATCATGATGATCTCCTGAGTAACCAGTTGGATCCGTTCTTGAACCAAACCCACTCGTTATCGTATACCCTCCAGAAAGTGGCAATGAGAAGCCATCTTGACTTGGTAGTGAGACTGTTTCTTTTTTATCTTCATCTGTTTTGGTATTATTATTACTCTTTCCAATCGCACTAGATTGCTTAGAAATTGAAAGACTCGATTGAGCTTCTAATTGTTTGGCTTCTGCTTCTTTTTGTTCTTTTTCACGTTGTACTTGTAACGCTTTTTTAGCTGCTGCTTGTTTATCCGATAATTCTTTCAAACGCTTTTTATTTTCTTCAGAAATACGTTTAGCTTCTGCTTTTTGTGATTCATATGCAGATTTATTATCCGTTTCTTTTGATAACTCTTTTAAAATTTTATCTGCCAAAGCAACTTGCTCTGCTTTACTTTTTTCTAATTTTTCTTGTTTTGTTTTTAACTCTTTAGCTGTCTTGTTAACATCATCAACTTTTTTATTTAATGTTTCTTTTTTCTTAGCTAAGGTAGCTTGATCTTTTTTTTGTTCATCCATAATATCTTTATTTGCTGAGACTAACTTGGAATAGGCTACTGTTCGACTAAGTGCATCAGATATTGATTCTGATTCTAAGATAACATTGACTAAGTCTTGATCTTCCTTATTTAACTGCATAGAACGAGCTTGACTTTCTATTTGTTTGTTACGCTTATTAATAATGATTGTTAAATCATCTATTTCTTTTGTTAATGAATTAATTTCTTTTTCTAATGATGCCTTTTCTTCTAACACCTTATTAATATCTTTATCCAATTTCGTAATAGTTGAATTTAAATCAGATAGAGTTTTATCTGATGCATTTTTCTTTGCATTTAACTCATCTATTTTTTTTTGAGAGTCCTCTATTTTTTTATCAACACTCTCAGCATGAATAACAGCCGGACAAACAAATCCAGATAGGGTTGTTGTTAATAAAGTAAAGGCAATAATTTTTTTAAATCTCATGTATAGTCTAACTCCAATTCTATCTCTATTTACCATCTTCATTATAAACTATAACATAAATTCTTCATAAAATGGTTACAAAAAAATTACATTTTTCAATCATACTATCTTAGTCCGCCAACTCTTATATGATCACTTTACTCACTTGATAACGTTGATTTTGCCAGAGAGATTTGATGCTTTACTTGTTCAAAGCCTGTTCCACCAAGACTATTTCTTCGTTTCACAGCTGTTTGAGACTGTAACACATCATATATGTTATCCTCTATTAAAGGAGATAATTCTTTGTAACGAGTTAGAGGAACATCTTGTAAATAACAACCAGCAGTAGTACATTCTAGAACAAGTGATCCTACAATTTCATGTGCTTGTCTAAATGGTACTCCCTTAGAAGCTAAATAATCTGCCAATTCTGTTGCATTAGAAAAATCTTTTTCAGTTGAATAAAGCATTTTTTCTTTATTTATTGTCATTGTTTCAAGCATCCCTGCTAAAATATCAATTGACACACTAATTGTTTCAACAGTATCAAACATACCCTCTTTGTCTTCTTGTAAGTCTTTATTATACGAAAGTGGTAATGACTTCATGATAGTTAATAATGACATCAAATTCCCATAGACTCTTCCTGTTTTACCACGAATTAATTCTGCCATATCGGGATTCTTTTTTTGTGGCATAATAGAAGAACCCGTTGAAAAAGTATCTGATAGTGAAATATACTGACATTCATTAGAGCACCATAAGATTAATTCTTCACACATACGAGACATGTGCATCATCAAAATACTGGCATTTGATAGAAATTCTAAAATAAAATCTCGGTCTGATACAGCATCAAGTGAATTAGTATAAATATCTGAAAACGCCATTAAATCAGCGGTTAACTCTCGATTAATTGGAAATGTTGTTCCAGCTAGTGCTGCAGCTCCTAGTGGTGAAATATCTGTGTGTATCATATTAAAAGTAAAACGATCGCTATCACGTGTGAACATACTATAATATGCCATAAAATAATGACCTAAAGAAATTGGCTGTGCATGTTGCAGATGAGTATATCCTGGCATAATGGTTTCAACATGATCATTAGCTAGCGTCACTAGTACTTCTCGTAAATTTTTTAATTTTTGATTAACTACGCTTAAATGATATTTTAAATACAAATGCATATCTGTAGCAACTTGATCATTTCGTGAGCGAGCAGTGTGCAACTTTCCGGCAACTGCTCCTACTTTTTGGGTTAATAATACTTCCATATTCATATGAATATCTTCATTCGTTACATTAAAAACAAGTTTTCCATCATGATACTCAGTTAATAATTCTTCTAAACCTTTAACTAATGTTTCAGATTCTGCTAAATCAATAATGCCAGTTTGTCCAAGCATTTTAGCATGCGCAATTGAACCTTTAATGTCAAACTCTGCCATCTTTTGATCAAACGTGATAGAGGCTCCAAATTCTTCCACCCAATGCTCTAAACTTTTTTCAAATCTACCGCCCCATAATTTTTCATTTTTCATTCTATTACTCCTTTGAATCATTGACTTCTGCATTAACTTTTGTAGGCAATCCCCATAATTTGATAAAACCAACTGCTGCATCTTGATCAAATGTATCGGCGCTTGTATAAGTTGCTAAGTTTTCATCGTATAAAGAATTCGGTGATTTTCTTGCTACAACAGTGGCATTCCCCTTGTATAATTTCACTTTTGCGGTTCCATTAACTACTTTTTGCGTTTCTTTAATATATGCTAAAATCGCTTGTGTTGCTGGATTAAACCATAATGCATTGTATATTAGATTAGATAATTCGTTTTCTAAAATTGGTTTAAAATGTGACACTTCGCGCACGAGTGTTAAATCTTCAATCTCTTTATGAGCTGTTAATAGTGTCATCGCTCCTGGGCACTCATAAATTTCACGTGATTTAATTCCAACTAAACGATTTTCAACGTGATCGATTCGTCCTACACCATGTTTTCCAGCTAATTCATTCAGTTCTTGTATTAATTCTGCTAGACTATATTTTTTTCCATTAAGACTTACTGGAACGCCTTGTTCAAACTTAATATCCACATACTCAGGAGTGTCTGGTGCATTTTCTGGAGAAACAGTTAAAGCATATGCTTCTTCTGGTGCTTCATTCCATGGGTTTTCTAAAACACCACATTCATTGGCACGTCCCCATAAATTTTGATCAACTGAATAAGGATTATTTAAATCAGCTGGAACTGGCACGCCATTTTCTTTAGCGTAATTGATTTCTTCTTCACGAGACCATTTCCACTCACGAACAGGAGCAATCACTTTAATTTTTGGATCAAGTGAGGCAATTGCCACTTCAAAACGAACTTGATCATTTCCTTTTCCTGTACAGCCATGTGCAATCACTGTTGCATCAACTTGATGAGCTAATTCTACTAATTTTTTTGAAATTAATGGACGACTTAAAGCCGATACTAATGGGTATTTTTGCTCATAGTAAGCATGTGCCTGTAAAGCTGGTAAAACAAACTCTGTCGCAAACTCTTCACGAACATCAATCACATAAGATTCAATAGCGCCAACTGTCAGGGCTTTTTCTTTAATAAAATCTAAATCTTTCCCTTCACCCACATCTAAACATACCGCTACCACATCATAATCTTTTTTCAACCAACTAATTGCTACTGATGTATCCAATCCACCTGAATAAGCTAAAACGACTTTTTCTTTTGTCATATTATATTCCTCCATTTTCTACGAGTTAAATTATGTTCAATATTATCCGTTTCAAGTTACATTGTCAACATATTTATTCATAAAAAAACGCAAAAATTAATATTTATTCTTAGAAAGACATTTAAAGTGAATATAAAAGCTTCAAAATGTATAAAAAAAACACTTAGATAATAAATCTAAGTGTTTTGATTAATTATTCATCTTCATGCATGGTTGCTGCTAATTCGGATATTTTACCTGTTCTTAAGTAGATAATCCACTCACAGATATTGCAAACATAATCGCCGATACGTTCTAAATATCCAGCAACCTGTAAATAATCAGCTCCTACAATAACTGTTTCAGTATCTTGTTCCATCGCTTTAATTGAATGACGATAAATTGATTTAAAATAATCATTCGTTACTCTATCACTTTGAGCAATTTTGATTGCTTTATCACTATCTGTATGAATATAAGCATCCAATACAGAACTAACCATTCCCATTACGTGTGTCGCCATATCAGATATTTCCTCTTCAATCGATAAAACACGTTTGTTTCCTTTTAATCGAATCGTTGCTTTTGCAATTGAAACAGCATGATCTCCCATACGTTCTAAGTCGGAACTTGCTTTCATGATTGTTACAATGCGTCTTAAATCTGTTGTAACAGGTTGTTGTAGAGCAATCATTTCAAAACTCTTCTTTTCCAGACCTAATTCCTGTGCATTGATTTCGCTATCAGATTCAATCACATCTTTTGCTAGTGATTTATCATGGTCAATAAATGCACGTACAGAATTACTAATCGCTGTATTTACATCATTACCCATGTTTTCAAATTTATCATGTAGATTTTGTAAATCTTCTTCAAATTGACTTCTAAGCATTTTCCTTCATCTCCTTCATCTTGCCTTATCTTTTTTGGTTAACCAAACTTACCAGTGATATAATCTTCTGTTTCTTTTTGTCCAGGATTTAAAAATATTTTTTTCGTTTTATCATATTCAATTAAATCACCATTTAGAAAAAATGCTGTTTTATCTGATATACGTGAGGCTTGTTGCATATTATGTGTTACCATAATCATTGTATAGTCATCTTTTAATTCTAACAGCATATTTTCTATTTTACCACTAGAAACTGGATCAAGAGCACTAGTTGGTTCATCCAATAAGATAACTTCAGGTTGAACAGCTAATACTCGAGCGATACATACCCGCTGTTGTTGTCCACCAGACAAAGAAAGTGCACTTTTATTTAATTTATCTTTTACATCATCCCAAACCGCTGCAGCTTTTAGACTTTCTTCCACTATACGATCTAATTCTTCTTTAGAGTGCTTTCCTTCCAATCGTAAACCATAAATAACATTTTCATAAATACTAAATGGAAAAGGATTAGGTTGTTGGAACACCATTCCAATTTGTTTACGTAGTGTGACAATATCTGTTTTTGGACTATAGATATCATTATTTTTATACGTCACTTTTCCTGTAATCGTTACAGATGGAATTAAATCATTCATTCGATTTAACGTTCTTAAAAAAGTTGATTTTCCACATCCTGATGGGCCAATCAAAGCCGTAATTCCACCTTGATCAAAATCCATCGTAATTCCCTTTAAAGCTTCATTATTACCATAATATAAGTGCAAGTCGTTTGATTCAATTATTGACATGACGTTCCTCCTTAACCAAAGTGACCTGAAACATAATCTTCGGTTGCTTGTATTTTTGGACGAGTGAAGATTTTTTTCGTTTGATCATATTCTAACACCTTACCCATGTAAAAGAACGCAGTATAATCACTAATACGAGACGCTTGTTGCATATTATGTGTTACGATGACAATCGTGTAATCTTCTTTTAAATTAATTAATGTTTCTTCCACCTTACTAGTAGAAATTGGATCTAGTGCACTAGCTGGTTCATCCAGCAATAAAATATCTGGTTTCATCGCGATAGCACGAGCGATACAAAGTCGTTGTTGTTGTCCACCTGATAATGCTAATGCACTTTTATGTAAATCGTCTTTTACTTGATCCCATAAAGCTGCCTGTTTTAAACTTGTTTCGACTGCTTCATCCAAAGTTTGTTTATCTTTTTGTCCATGACGTTTTAAGGCAAATGTAATGTTTTCATAAATAGATTTACTGAATGGATTAGGTCTTTGAAACACCATTCCAATATGTTTTCTCATCTCATAAACATCAACTTTTGACGAATTGATGTCAATGTTTTTATAAATAATTTTTCCTGTCACTTTTGTCCCGTCGATTTGATCATTCATGCGATTCAAAGAACGTAAATAAGTTGATTTCCCACATCCTGAGGGACCAATAAGAGACGTGATTTTATTTTTTTCAAATTCTAGTGATACCCCTTTAATCGCCTCATTATCACCATACCAAACATGTATATCTTTTGTCTCTAATGCCAAATTCTGTTTATCTTTATTCATTGTTATGATATGCGTATCATCGGTATTATAAGTTTTCATTTAAATCCCCAATCTAAGCTGATGTAATTTTTTTATGAAGTTTCTTACCTAAGAAACGTGCTAAAAAGTTAAATAGTAACACAGCAATAATTAACACAGCAGAGGCTCCTGCTGATACTTGAGCGCCATCTGGCATGTTACCCTCACTATTAATTTTCCAAATATGAACAGCTAGTGTTTCTGCCTGTCTAAAGATATTTAATGGACTAGAAATGCTTAATGGGTTCCAATTAGTAAAATCAAGTGCTGGAGCACTTTGTCCAGCAGTATAGATTAACGCTGCGGCTTCACCAAAAATACGACCTGCTCCTAAAATAACCCCTGTTAAAATACCTGGTAGTGCTTCAGGAATCACAACACGTGTGACAGTTTCCCATCTTGATAAGCCAAGAGCTAATCCTGCTTCACGTTGTGTATAATGCACAGCTTTTAATGATTCTTCAACATTTCTTGTTAAGAGGGGTAAGTTGAAAAACGTTAAAGCTAATGCACCAGAAATAATAGAAAAGCCTAAACCAGCTTGAATAACAAACACTAAGAATCCAAATAAACCAACAACCACTGAAGGAAGTGAACTTAATACTTCAATAGCTGTACGAATAGCATTAGTAAAAAAGTTTTTCTTTGCATATTCTGATAAATAAATACCAGCTCCTAAAGAAATTGGAATACTAATTAGCATCGTAATAATTAATAAGTAAAATGAGTTAAACAACTGAATCCCAATACCACCACCAGCTTGAAAACTCTTAGATGGTGTCGTTAAGAAACTCCAACTGATATGAGGTAATCCACGACCTAAAATATACAAAATTAAACTAGCCAGGATTAATGTAATAATACCTGCAACGGCGTATAATACGCCTGTTGCTATCTTATCCGCTTTTTTTGCATTCATTATTTCAGCTCTCCTTTTTTACCAATTAATCGTGTCACAATATTAAAGAATAGAGACATTAATAGCAATAGTAAAGCTAATGACCAAAGTGCATTGTTTTCAAGTGTTCCCATAACAGTATTTCCTATTCCCATAGTTAACACACTTGTTAAAGTTGAGGCTGGTGTAATTAAGTTATGTGGCATAAGTGAGGCATTACCAATAACCATTTGAATTGCTAAAGCTTCCCCAAAGGCTCTTGCCATACCAAATACAACAGCAGTTAAAATACCTGGAACTGCCGCTCTTAGCACTACCTTATAGATTGTTTGCCAACGTGTTGCCCCAAGTGCTAATGATGCTTCACGGTAATGTCTTGGTACGGCTTTTAATGCATCAATTGTCATTGATGTTACTGTCGGTAAAATCATAACAAATAAAACAAAAGTTCCAGCCAAAATACCAAATCCAGACCCTCCAAATACATTACGTACAGTAGGAACCACAACAGATAGTCCAATAAATCCATAAACAACTGAAGGGATACCAACAAGTAATTCAATAACTGGCTGTAATACTTTTGTTCCTAATTTTGGTGAGATTTCTGTCATAAAAACCGCTGCACCAATCGCAAATGGTGTTGCAATAATAGCAGATAATAGTGTCACAATAAACGATCCTGTAATCATTGGCAATGCTCCAACCAATGGTTTTCCAGAGTCACTCACAGATCCTGGGTTCCATTCTTTCCCAAAAAGAAAATCAAATAGATTTACTTTATCTTTAAAGAAGGTGGCTAAACCTTTACTCGCTACAAAATAAAAGATAGCAACGACGACGACAACAATAAATAAAATGGCAATAAAACTAATCGTCTTACCAAATTGTTCCAACTTTGCTTTTTTTGACTTTTTTAGCAATTTGCTTTGAATATCTTCCAAAATATATCCTCCTATAAAACAACAATTTTTATTTGGAAATTTCTTTTATATTACCTTCAACATCACGCTCAACTTGCATTTGTGATACTGGTATATAACCAAGTTGAGGAACAATATCTTCTTGTACTTCATCAGTCAACATATATTCTAAAAACTCTTTTGTTAACCCTTTTGGTTCTCCTTTTGTATACATATGTTCATATGACCAGATAACCCATTTATTATTTTTAACGTTATCTTCTGTAGGTTTTACGCCATCAATACTTAACGTTGCCACATCTTTTGTTACATAAGAGAAAGCTACATAACTAATTGCGCCAGGTGTCGTACTAACAATTTGTCTAACCATCCCAGTAGAGTCTTGTTCTTGTGCTCCTTTTACTTTTTGACCATCTAAAACCCATTGTTCAAATGTATGACGACTACCACTTCCTGCAGCACGATTAATCAAAACGACATCTTGATCTTTTCCGCCAACTTCTTTCCAATTGGTAATTTCACCTGTAAATATTTTCCTTAAATTTTCCATTGTGATGTCTGACACACCAACTTCTTTATTAATGATTGGTGTTAATCCAACAATGGCGACTTTATGATCAACTAATAGTTTACTGTCAATTCCTTCTTTTTCTTCTGCAAATAAATCGGAATCACCTATTTGTACGGCACCAGCTTGAACTTGACTTAAACCAGTTCCACTACCTCCACCTTGTACATTAATAAATTTACCTAAATGATTACTACTATATTGTTCACCAGCTGCCTCAACAAGTGGTTGCATGGCAGATGATCCAACAGCATTGATAGATTCTCCATTGTCAACTGCGCCACATCCTGTAACAGTCAATAAAAACCCTACTGATGCGATCATTTTTAACACTCTTTTCACGAATGTCCCCCCTAAATTTTTACAAAAAATTTACATATTGAAATAGTTTCTGACTTATCTCATGATAAACATATAATTTAGTAACATAAATTGCAAGTCTTTTTACATTTAATTTACAATGTAACCGCTTTATAAAAAATCTAATAAATTTATACAATTTCTTTACTTAGAATAACAAAAAACGACAGAAATTAATCTGTCGTTTTCATCATAATATAGTCCTCATTTTAACGTTCCATCACTTCTTTTAAATAATAACCTGTATAACTTTCTTCTACTTTAATAATGTCTTCTGGTGTTCCAGTTGCGATAATGGTTCCACCACCATCTCCACCTTCTGGTCCTAAATCAATCACATAATCAGCCGTTTTAATGACATCAAGATTGTGCTCAATAACCAGGACAGTGTTTCCACTATCCACTAATCGATTCAGTACTTCTAGAAGCCGACTAATATCTTCTGTATGTAATCCTGTTGTTGGTTCATCTAATATGTAGAAATTTTTACCTGATGAACGTTTATGTAATTCACTGGCTAACTTCATACGTTGCGCTTCTCCACCCGATAATGTCGTAGCGGATTGCCCTAATTTCACATAACCTAATCCAACATCGACAATCGTTTGAAGTTTACGATGAATTTTAGGAATCGCTTGAAAAAAGTCAACAGATTCTTCCACTGTCATCTCTAATATTTCTGCAATATTTTTTCCTTTATATCTCACTTCTAATGTTTCAGAATTATATCGTTGACCATGACACACTTCACAAGGAACATACACATCTGGTAAAAAGTGCATCTCTATTTTAATGATACCATCACCACGGCATGCTTCACATCGGCCACCTTTCACATTAAAACTAAAACGCCCCTTTTTATAACCACGTGTTTTGGCTTCATTGGTTTTAGCAAACAAATCACGTATATCATCAAAAACACTGGTATAAGTTGCTGGATTACTTCTTGGTGTTCGACCAATCGGACTTTGATCAATGTCAATAATTTTTTCAATCGATTCATATCCTGTAATTTTATCAAATTTACCAGGTTTAGCTGAGTTACGATTAATTTTTTGAGCAAGTGCTTTTTTTAAAATCGTATTGACCAATGTACTTTTACCAGAACCAGAGACACCAGTAACCGCAACGAATTTACCCATCGGAAACTCAACCGAAATATTTTTTAAATTATTCTCTTTTGCTCCAGTAATTTTAACACGTTCACCGTTGCCTTCACGTCGCTCTTTAGGTACATCGATTTTCCTTTTACCAGATAAATATTGACCCGTTAATGAATGTGGATCTTTTTCCACTTCCTCTGGTGTTCCAGCAGATATAATTTCTCCACCCTGTTCACCAGCTCCTGGACCAATATCGATTAGGTAATCTGCCGCTCGCATTGTATCTTCATCATGTTCCACCACAACTAATGTATTACCTAAATCACGCATCTTTTTAAGCGAATCAATTAACCGATTATTGTCTCGCTGATGTAAGCCAATAGAAGGTTCATCTAAAATGTATAGTACACCTGATAGGTTTGAACCAATTTGCGTAGCGAGACGAATACGTTGTGCTTCTCCACCTGATAATGTTCCCGCAGAACGACTTAACGTTAAATATCCTAATCCGACATTTTCTAAGAAACTTAATCTATCTTTTATTTCTTTTAAAATTGGTTGAGATATCATCGTATCTTGTTCACCAAACGTTAACTTGGACATATAATTTAATGATTTATTTACTGATAAATCACTAATCTCTCCAATATGTTTCCCATCAATTTTTACCGATAAGGCTTCTTTGTTTAGTCGATAACCATGACACGTTTCACACGTTAATTCTGTCATATATAGCTTCATTTGTTCTCTTGTATAATCACTATTCGTTTCGTGATAACGACGATTAATATTTGTCAAAATCCCCTCAAAAGGAATATCAACATCACGCACGCCACCAAACTCATTTTTATAGTGGAAATGGAACGTCTCTTCATCAGACCCTCTGAACAATAAATCTTTTTGTTTTTTTGTTAATTCTTTAAATGGTGTATCAAAATCAATACCAAATTGTTCGCAGGCTTGTTCTAACATATTTGGGTAGTAATTTGAGCTGATTGGATTCCATGGTACAATCGCTCCTTCACGTAATGTTTTCGTCTCATCTGGAACGACCAAGTCTGCATCTACTTCCAACTTAACACTTAATCCATCACACTCTGGACACGCACCAAATGGCGTATTAAATGAAAACAATCGTGGTTCAATGTTTCCAACTGTAAAGCCACAATAAGGACAAGCGTAATGCTCACTAAACAAGATTTCCTCTTGTCCAATAACATCAACTAATACATACCCCTCTGCTAGACGTAACGCCAATTCAAGCGAGTCAAATAATCTAGAACGCACACCATCTTTAATCACAATACGGTCAACAATGATTTCTACATCATGCTTTTTATTTTTTTCTAATTCTGGTACTTCAGAGATATCATACGTTTCCCCATCAACACGTACACGTACAAAGCCATCTTTTTTGATTTTTTCAAATACTTTTTTATGTTGCCCCTTTTTCCCACGGATAAGTGGTGCTAAAATCTGTATTCTTGTTCTTTCTTCTAACTCTAACAATTTGTCAGTCATTTGTTCTGGAGATTGGCTACTGATTTTTGTGCCATCATTAGGACAAATAGGCTCTCCCACTCGAGCAAATAACAACCTCAAATAATCATTTATTTCTGTAACTGTCCCAACCGTTGAACGAGGATTTTTACTTGTTGTCTTTTGGTCAATTGAAATGGCTGGGCTCAATCCATCAATGCTATCAACATCCGGCTTATCCATTTGCCCTAAAAATTGTCGTGCATAAGAAGATAAACTTTCCACATAACGTCGCTGACCTTCAGCGTATAACGTATCAAATGCTAAGGAACTTTTTCCTGAACCAGAAAGTCCTGTAATCACGACGAGTTTATCTCTTGGAATGGTTATATCTATATTTTTTAAATTATGTGCTCTTGCACCACGAATCACTATTTTATCATTTGCCATATACCTTATCTCCTATTTACTTGCTTTTAGTTCTAGCAATGTATCTCTCAATGTGGCAGCTTTTTCAAAATCAAGTGCCTTTGCAGCATCTTTCATTTGTAACTCAATATCAAGTAAAACAGCTTCTTTTCCATCTCTATCCATTGCATTGTATTGTTCTTTAATAGATACTGACTCAGCTGAGTCACCTTCGCTTTCTTTTGTAATGCGAATCAAATCACGAATATCTTTCTTAATTGTTTTCGGTACGATACCGTGTTCTGCATTATATTCTTCCTGAATGGTCCGACGACGACTCGTTTCTGACATCGCGCGTTCCATTGAATCTGTAATCTTATCAGCATACATAATAACTTTACCATCTGCGTTTCTTGCCGCTCGTCCGATGGTTTGGATAAGTGAGCGTTCACTACGTAAGAATCCTTCTTTATCAGCATCAAGTATGGCAACAAGTGACACTTCAGGAACATCTAATCCCTCACGCAATAAGTTAATCCCAATTAATACATCAAATTCACCTAATCGTAAATCACGAATAATTTCCGTTCTCTCAAGTGTTTTTATATCACTATGTAAATATTTCACTTTAATCCCTAACTCTTTAAAGTAATCCGTTAAATCCTCTGACATTTTTTTCGTTAACGTCGTAATAAAGACACGTTCATTTCGTTCAACACGTTCATATATTTCACCGACTAAATCATCAATTTGTCCCATAATCGGTCTTACTTCTATTACTGGATCAAGTAACCCTGTTGGTCTAATAATTTGTTCTACAATGTCATCTGTTTGTTCCATTTCATACGGTCCAGGAGTAGCAGACACATACATGATTTGATCCACTTTTTCTTCAAATTCTTCTAATCTAAGTGGTCGGTTATCTAACGCACTAGGTAATCTGAAGCCATAATCCACTAACATTTGTTTTCTCGCTCTATCGCCATTATACATGCCCCTAATTTGAGGCATCGTAACATGGGATTCATCGACCATTATCAAAAAATCATCAGGGAAAAAGTCGATTAACGTGTAAGGTGCTTCTCCTTCGCGTCTTCCATCCATATGTCGTGAATAATTTTCAATACCAGAACAATAGCCCATTTCTCGCATCATCTCAATATCATAGTTCGTCCGTTGTTCTAATCGCTGAGCTTCTAATAACTTTTCTTCACTTCTTAGTTCTTTTAATCGCCAATCTAATTCTTTTTGAATTTTAGCGATGGCTTCTTCTAAATGCTCTTCGTTTGTCACAAAGTGAGTCGCGGGGAAAATCGCCACATGCTCTCTATCTCCAATAATTTCTCCTGTTAACGCATTAAATTCCCTAATGCGGTCAATTTCATCACCAAAAAATTCAATTCTTAAAGCAAAGTCATCTTTTGACGCTAGAAATATTTCCACAACATCACCGCGTACACGGAAACGTCCGCGCTGAAAGTCAATGTCATTTCGTTCAAACTGAATATCAACTAAATTTCTAAGAAGTTGATCTCGTTCCATCTCCATTCCTTCACGTAATGACAAAACTTGATTTTGATATTCTCTAGGATCACCTAAGCCATAAATACAAGACACAGATGCCACAACAATCACGTCATTTCGCTCTAATAGGGAACTAGTCGCTGAATGGCGTAATTTATCTATTTCATCATTGACACTTGAGTCTTTTTCAATATATGTATCACTTGAAGGAACATAAGCTTCTGGTTGGTAATAATCATAATAACTCACAAAATACTCCACTGCATTATTTGGAAAAAACTCTTTAAACTCACTGTATAGTTGTCCAGCAAGTGTTTTATTGTGTGCAATAATCAGGGTAGGCTTATTAACTTGCTGTATTACATTAGACATGGTGAACGTTTTACCAGATCCTGTTACCCCCATTAATATTTGAGCTTTTTCATTATTTTCTATATTCTTGACTAATTGTTTAATCGCCTCCGGTTGATCCCCAGCCGGCTCATATTTTGACACTAAATCAAAGGTATTGTTTGTTTGTCTATCAATCATGCTGAAACTCCTTTAGATTTACTTATTTTCTCAATTTTATCATACCGAACATACTTTCGCAAAACAGTTCGCTTTATAAAAAAATAATCGATTTAGTGTTATTTTGAAGAATGTTGGAGTAGAATGGAAACAAAAGAAAGGTGTGGTTACATGGTTAAATCAATTTCAAATGAACAAATCAAACATATGGAGCAAAAATATCTTGCTAATCGTGAGCATTTATTAAGCCAACGTGCAGTGATGAAAAATGGTATTTTAGCCTCATCAGAAAATCAAAAAGCAGTTATTGAAAACAATCCCGTTTTCTCTATCGACTTAGATACAGGAAACGTGACAAATCAAAAACAAAGTGGTCGTTGTTGGATGTTTGCAGCCCTTAATACATTCAGACATGATGTCTTAAACAATCATCACATCAAAGACTTCGAATTATCTCAAAACTATACATTTTTCTGGGATAAATTTGAAAAAGCAAATTATTTCTATGAAAATATTATCAAAACAAGCAACCAAGAATTAACAAGTCGTGAAGTGGCGTTCTTACTTGCAACCCCTCAACAAGATGGTGGACAATGGGATATGCTTGTGGCGATTATTCAAAAATATGGTATTGTGCCAAAAACAATCATGCCTGAAACATCAAGTAGTTCAAGCAGCCGTGAGTTAAACACTTACTTAAACAAAAAATTAAGAAAAGATGCTTTAACACTTAGAACCTTAATAGGTAATGGTGCATCCGAAGAAGAAGTTGAAACACGCAAAGTTGAATTACTACAAGAAATCTATAATTTACTAAGTACCTCTCTAGGTACACCACCAACTGAATTTGATTATTCTTACTATGATAATGATGGTAACTATCACTTAGAACAAGGATTAACTCCAACTTCTTTCTATGATAAATTTGTCGGAACTGATTTAGATGATTATGTCAGCATTATCAATGCGCCAACTAAAGACAAACCATATAATCAAGTTTACACAGTTGATATGCTTGGCAATGTTGTTGGCGGAAAAGAAGTTCGTCACCTGAACGTTGATATTGAAACATTCAAAAACTTAGCTATCGCTCAATTAAAAGATGGAGAAAGCGTGTGGTTTGGTTGTGATGTTGGCCAATCATCAACAAGAGATACTGGTATCATGGCAACTGATATTTATAGTGTTCAAGACACGTTGGATATTAACTATGATATGAGTAAAGCTGAACGTTTAGATTATGGCGAAAGTTTAATGACACATGCGATGGTCTTAACAGGTGTGAATTTAATCAATGACAAACCAACTAAATGGAAAGTTGAAAACAGTTGGGGAGATAAAGTTGGAACAAAAGGTTATTTTGTTATGAGTGATGATTGGATGAGTGAGTATACTTATCAAGTCGTTGTCAATAAAAAATATCTTTCTGATGACTTAAAAGAAGTCGTTGAAAAAGATGACGTCACTGTTTTAGCTCCTTGGGATCCAATGGGGGCTTTAGCATAAAATAGAAAAAAGAGTTGGCCACTTTTAAGTGGCTAACTCTTTTTTTATTATTGTAGTTGTGATTTAATTAAATCTTGTACACGAACCAGTTCTGTTTCAGGAATTTCCTGATAAGAAATTCCATCAATCATCACTCCTTCGCCTTGTAAAGTATCAGTTTCGATATGTTTAAAACTATCACGATATTTCATCGCTATTTCAAACATCTCATCAGGTTCCAAATCAGTCTTCATATTATTTTCTATTGCCTTTAGTATATCTTTGTACCGTTTAACACCCGTAAAACCTAATGCCTTATCAGCAATTGCTTCAATGACTTGCTGTTGTCTGGCTTGTCTACCATAATCACCATTAGGATCTTCATACCTCATACGCGTATATGCAAGTGCTTCTTTACCATTCAATTTGATTGGTCCTTTTTTAAAGGTCATACCATCTTGTTCAAATTCAAATTTATTTGTTACCTCTACCCCATCAACTGCATTGACCAATTCTTCAAATCCCATCATGTTAATCCAAACATAATGATTTAAATGCATATCTAATAAATGGTCGACAGTATCCATAGCCATTTTAGCTTGTCCATAAGCATATGCATGAGCTATTTTTTCTACTGAATTATGTCCCACAATTTCAGTCCGCGTATCTCGTGGAATACTAATTAAAGTTGTTTTCTTTTCTTTAGGATTTACTGTTGCGACAAGCATCGTATCTGAACGTCCCACATCATTTCGTCCAAAATCACCAGTATCTAGTCCTAATAATAAAACAGAAAAAGGCTCTCCCTCTTGAATATTTTTATCATCAGATCTTCCTTCAACTGGTTCGCTTACCTTATTCGCCACACCTTTTACATCAAAATAAGTTTTGGCCAAGAAAACTCCTGTTCCTACCATGATTAGTAACAAAATTGTCACCAATACTATTATGGATTTTTTTAATCCACTCGACTTCTTTTTAACATTTTTTTTACGTCTACTTTGTTGATTATCCATCACACATCTCCTAAAAAACCAATTTTATAGCACTAATTTTACCATAATGATTATTAGTCCTATCAGTTTTTTAGGTTAACCTTAAATAATTTTTAAAGTCTATGAATTTTTTATTGCTTTTTCTAGATTTTTAATAGCTAACTCAATATTTTTAGAATGTGTTGCTAAATTGATACGAATAAACGTCCCACTGTGTTTACCAAACCATTCCCCATAATCAATCGCTAAGTTAGCTTTATCTTGGATAATTTCTTTCATTTTATCTTGTGTGATATAACAAGATAAATCAACCCATGATAAATATGTCTGTCCCCTGTTTTTCATATACAATCACTTCAGGTAATAATTCATTAAATAATTGAGTTATTAAATCAAAATTATCATCTATGATTTGATTCAATTCATCTAGCTACTGTTCTCCAAAATCATAACTTGCTTGAGTAGCAATAACCCTCATCAAACTGGTTGGATTGCTAATTATCGTCTTGATAAATTCATCATATCTTACTCTTAAATCAGTTGATGGAATAAAACTATGCGAATGAAGTAAACTCGCTAAGTTAAATGATTTTGATGCAGCATTCAACACAATTAATTTATCAAAATCGACACCATCTACTCCTAAATAACTAATAAATGTATGACCTTTTGCTACAAAATCTTGATGAATCTCATCAAAAATCAATAAGACATCTATTTTTGACAAATATCAGATATTTTCTTTAATTCCTCAAGTATCCACACACGTCCAACAGGATTATGCGTTGAACAAAAAAACAATGATTTACAAACACCTGTATAATGGGTTGATTAAATATTATATTAGGTATAGAATAAAGATAAATTAGGCAAACCTAAAAAGGAAGAGAGTTTTATGAAAACATTATTAAATTTAAAATTGAATGATCAAGCAACCATTGGTCACATTTCACACCCTGATGCTGACATGAAGCAAAGATTGTATGATTTAGGTTTTTATCCAGGAACCACAGTCAAGAAATCACTTATCAGTCCAAAAAGTGATCCAATTGCTTACCGTTTGAGAGGAACAACTATTGCATTAAGAAATTCTGATGCACAATATGTGGAGGTGTATAGCGATGACAACTGAAGAAAAAGAGACCTTTGTTATTGAACGTAAAAAAGAATCGGATGTTGTGATTACATTAGCTGGAAATCCTAATGTGGGTAAGAGTTCAGTTTTTAACGAACTAACCGGGCTAAGACAGCACACTGGTAATTGGCCTGGAAAAACGGTTGATTTAGCCCAAGGACGAACTGAATTTGATGGGCAAGGATTTATATTAGTTGATTTACCCGGTACCTATTCCCTATCAGCTCACTCGGCTGAAGAAGAAGTCGCACGAGATTTCATTCAATCAAATGAATCTCAAGCCACTATCGTTGTCTGTGATGCAACAAGTCTAGAGCGAAATCTAAATCTAGTATTGCAAATCATGCAACTGACACCAAACGTTATTGTGTGTGTTAACTTATTAGATGAAGCGAAAAAGAAAAAAATCCATATTAATTTAGAAAAATTACAAGAATTACTTGGTGTACCAGTCGTTGGAACATCTGCTGTAAAAAAACAAGGTCTTGATACATTAATGGAAAAAACAAAAGGAGTCATTGATGGTGACATTACATCAAATCCATTTATGATGGAAGCTTTGCAACAAATACATGCTGATAAAGAAACTGAAACACTAGCCATTATGGATAGAGCAAGTGTCATTGCAAAAGAAGTCACGATATTTGAAGATAAAAATTTCGATCTAAAAGACCAAAAATTAGATAAACTTCTCACACAAAAAAGCACTGGTATTCCTATTATGATTTTATTATTAATGCTTATCTTTTGGTTTACGATTGAAGGAGCGGATGGTCCTTCAGATTTTCTAGCTGATAATTTTGACAAATTTGGTAATTGGCTTATGACCATTACAACGAGTTGGGGTGTCCCACATATTATCCGTGATGTGTTGATTAATGGCGTGTATAAAGTTTTATCAACTGTTGTTGCAGTGATGTTGCCACCTATGGCTATCTTCTTTCCATTATTTACCTTATTAGAAGATTTTGGGTATTTACCTCGTGTAGCATTTAATTTAGACAAACATTTCCAAAAAGCCGGAGCATGCGGGAAACAAGCATTAACCATGTGTATGGGATTCGGTTGTAACGCAGCTGGTGTTGTTGGTGCTAGAATCATTGATTCTCCTAGAGAAAGACTTATTGCCATTATTACGAATAACTTTGTACCATGTAACGGTCGATTTCCTATTTTGATTACAGTTATCACCGTCTTCTTTACTGGAGGAGCAGTTGGACTCTTAGGCTCAATTAAATCAGCAGCCTTTTTAACTGGGGTTATTTTACTCGGGGTGTTTACGACTATTTTTGTTTCACGTTTATTATCAAAAACTGTTTTAGAGGGGATTCCTTCTTCATTTACATTAGAGTTACCGCCTTATCGAAAACCTCAAATTGGACAAGTGATTGTACGTTCGATTTTTGACAGAACACTCTTTGTATTGTGGCGCGCCATTATTGTAGCTGCCCCAGCAGGGCTAGTGATTTGGGTATTAGCTAATGTTTCAATTGGTGATCAATCCATTTTACAGAGTGTGACTGGATTTATCGATCCATTTGCTAGACTTATGGGATTAGATGGTACTATTCTGATGGCCTTTATTTTAGGTTTACCGGCAAATGAAATTGTTATTCCTATTATGATTATGGGTTACATGGCAACTGGGACTATTACAGACTTTAGTTCGCTTGATCAGTTTAGACAACTTTTACTAAGTAATGGGTGGACTTGGTTAACAGCTATGAATGTCATTTTATTTACTCTTTATCATTGGCCATGTTCTACCACCCTACTGACAATTTATAAAGAAACAAAAAGTAAAAAATGGACATTTGCTTCATTTATTATCCCAACAATCATTGGTGTAGTGATGACTATGATGACAACAGCAATTGCTCATTTGTTTCATTTAGTTTAAAAAACAAAAAAACTCGACTGATTATTCAGCCGAATTTTTTTATTTAAAAGCTTGGTATGTAACCTAAATCTTCAATTTTATCTGCTATATCTTTAATAGCTATCTTTGATTCATCATAGACTACGTCTGCTTCTTTATTTTCTAAAGATACATCAACATCATTTACACCATCAAGTTCTGATAAGCCTTTTTCCACGCGAGCTTTACAATGTCCACAGCTCATTCCATCTATTGCTATTTTCTGTTGCATGTTACTCACCTCTTCTAATTAGTTAGTGTAAGAGTATGTCTTTTTTTATCTGTCGTCAAACAAAAAAGCCCCTTTAAAAAGGGGCTTTTTACTCTCTATGGGTAAATACGGTGTAATAAACGTGGGAATGGACTTGCTTCACGGACGTGATCAATACCACATACCCAAGTAACAGTTCTTTCTAATCCTAAACCAAATCCAGAATGAGGAACTGCACCATATTTTTGTAAATCTAAATACCATTCATAATCTTTGCGATCTAAACCATCTTTTTCAATTTCCGCTAGTAAGTAGTCGTAACCGATGGCACGTTCACTACCACCAATAATTTCTCCATAACCTTCTGGCGCGATTAAATCGGCGCGAATCACCACGTCATCTCTTGTTGGATGTGGTTTCATATAGAAGGGACTCATTGATTTTGGATAGTTTAAAATGAATACTGGTTTTTCAAAATGGTTGGCGATAAATGTTTCATGTGGTGAACCAAAGTCATCCCCCCAAGTAATATCTTCAAATCCATTTTGTTGTAATAATTCCACTGCTTCATCATAAGAAATACGTGGGAATGGTAATTCTGTGTATTTTCTTAATAAGTCTTTATCGCGTTCTAACACGTCTAAAGCATAGTCACAATTTTCTAATACTTTTTCAATCATGAATGCGACATATTGCTCTTGAATTTCTAAACTTCCTTCTTGATCAACAAATGCCATTTCAGGTTCCATCATCCAGAACTCAGTTAAATGACGACGAGTTTTTGATTTTTCAGCACGGAATGTTGGTCCAAAAGAAAATACTTTTCCAAAAGCCATTGCAGCAGCTTCAAGATATAACTGACCTGTTTGTGATAAGTACGCTGGAGAACCAAAATAATCTGTTTCAAATAATTCAGTCGTACCTTCTGGTGCACTACTTGTTAAAATAGGTGGATCAATTTTGATAAATCCACGGTCATTAAAGAATTCGTATGTTGCACGAATTAATTCATTTCTCACTTGCATAATAGCATGTTGTTTTGATGAACGTAACCATAAATGACGATGATCCATTAAAAAGTCAGTTCCGTGTTCTTTTGGTGTAATTGGGTAATCATGACTCTCACCAACCACTTCAATCGTTTGAACCCCAATTTCATAACCAAATTTTGAACGAGTATCTTCTCTGATTTCACCAGTGATGATGACAGATGTTTCTTGATTTAAACTTTTTGCTAATTCAAATGTTTCGTCGCCTACTTCATTTTTTACTACAACACCTTGAAAATAAGCTGAACCATCTCTAAGTTGTAAGAAGGCAATTTTACCACTTGAGCGTTTATTGGCTACCCAAGCACCTATTTTAACAACTTCCCCAACATGTTTTTTTGAATCAATAATGTTTATTGTTTCCACTTTAGCACCCCACTAATGATATTAAATTCGTTTACTATCAATGAATTTGTTTATTTGACTGATTGCTTGTGTCAAAGTATCCATATCTGTTGCATAACTAATGCGCACATGATGACTTGTGCCAAATGCTTCACCTGTTACAACAGCAACATGCGCTTCTTCTAGTAAGTCATTTACCCAATTCGTTACATTATCATACCCACACATAGCCATTGTATCTTTGATATTAAGATATAAATAAAATGCGCCTTGTGGTTTTTCCACCTTCACACCTGGTATTGCCTGAATTAATGGAAATATATCGTTTAATCGTTGTTCAAACGTTTGACGCATTGATTCCACAATATCTTGATTGCCACTCAACGCTTCAATGGCAGCATATTGACTTACTGTTGCAGGGTTGCTTGTTGATTGTGAAATTACTTTAGACACTTGAGACACAATCTCTGATTGACATAGAGCGTATCCAATACGCCAACCTGTCATAGCATAGGCCTTAGATACACCATTAACAACAATTGTTTGTTTTTTAATCGCATCAGACAAACTCACTATTGATGTAAATACATTACCATTATAAACTAATTTAGCATAAATATCATCGGCAATTATATAAATGTTATTTGAAACTGCCCAATTTCCAATTTCAAGTAGCTCTTTAGCTGTATAGACAGTACCTGTTGGATTAGAAGGTGTATTTAAAATTAAGATACGTGTTTTATCAGTTCGTGCTTTTTCTAATTCTTCCACTGTTACACGGTAGTGGTTTTCCTGTGTTGTTTCAACAAATACATTTTTTCCATCTGCTAGTTCTACTTGCGCACTATAACTTACCCAATAAGGTGTTGGAATAATAACCTCGTCACCTGGGTTTAATAAGGTTTGAAATAAGGCATATAAAACATATTTTGCCCCATTCCCAATGAATACCTCATTTGTCTGATATTCCACGCCATAATCAATACGAGTCCGTTCAATAATAGCTTTTTTTAATTCAATTAAACCAGTTGCAGGTGTATAAAAACTTGATGAGCCATCTTCAATTGACTTTATGGCTGCTTGTTGAATCGACTTAGGCGTAGAAAAATCCGGCTCTCCAATAGTCAAATTTAATACATCTACACCCTTATTTTTTAACGCTTTTGCTTTTGCTGCTGCTTGTAATGTTGCTGATTCTTTCAAATTTTTTACTTTTTTAGAGAACCCCATTTTTTCATCCCCTTAAATTTTTAGTGTATCTTCTTTAACTTCTCCTGAGTAAAAATCAACTAAATAATACGCTAAATGGCCGTCTTTACTAGTCGCTGTTATTTCCCATACAGGTTTATCATCAACTAACCCCAGTGATACTTTTTTGATTTTTTTTGTTTCATTCTTTTTCAAAACAGCCTTGATGGCATCATCTTGTGTGACTCCTTTGTTAGCATATATCACAAATGCTTCCTTTCCATTTTCAGGTATCATCACAATTTTTTCTTCATTATTGTTGTCTCTTCCCACAACGCTAAAGGTATTTTCTTGTCTTGTAAACCAATAAAACTCATCAATCTTATCAATATGACCTAAATTTTTGGCAATCGTCACTGCTTGTTTTTTGGTTGAACGATAAGTTGACGTTGAACGATAAAGAATCGCACTTATTATTACAATAATCGCAATAAGAGTTATCGTCAAATATTTTAACAATTTATTTTCACGCATATACTCTCTCCTTTAGGTTATTTTACTAACTTTTATTTTTTAAAAACTGCTTACTATTATCTACTAGTTCAGGTAATGTTACCGGTAAAATATCTAATTCTTTTGGTAAATAGGAGCACAAAATAGTACTATATCTACTATTTATTAATCGATCATCAAGTAACACTAAAATTCCTTTATCCGTTGGACTTCTCAACAATCTTCCTACTCCTTGACGTAACTTAATCCCAGCTTGCGGAATAGCATCCTCATAAAAAGGATTAACTCCTTGTTGCTCTAAGTAATGATATCTAGCTTGAACAATCGGTCTATTAGGTGGTTCAAACGGTAGTTTAGTCATGACCACAATATCTATTGACTGTTTACTAAAATCCATGCCTTCCCAAAAGCTATTAGCACCTAAAATAATGCACTTATTTCCTTGGTTAATCTTCTTTAAAATTTTTTCTTTCGTACCAGAAATTCCCTGGGCCAGAATTAATACTTCACCTTGATTAAAATAATCTATTAAATATTGATAGGTTTTTTCAAGTAAGTTGTGCGAGGTAAATAAAACTAACATCGTTTGTTCATGTGTGTTATACAACTTTTTAACAACTTTATAAATTTGTTTAGAAAACTCTTTTGTTGAAGATAAATTAGGATAATTAATCCCTTTTATCAAGTACAACCTAGCTTGATTTTTATAATCAAAAATAGTTGGTAATGTCTTCTTAGCTACATTATTTAATCCTAATTTATTTTCTAAAAATGATGACTCATTATCTAACTGTAGGCTACCACTTGTATAAATAATTTTTTTAGCTTGATGATACCAGTTATATTGTTGAATGGATAAATTTTCAAAGTTAATCATCGATAAAACTAAATGCGATTTTTTGCGATATGCCCACTTCACAAAATCATCATCATAATCATAAAAAAATTGGTTAAACCATTCAGATATTTCAATGACTCTATTTAAAGTATTAAAAAAATCTTTTTCAATTAGAGTAGAACCCACTTGACTCTTTTCTAATATATCTTTTTTCAAATGTGATAACTCTCTCAATAATACTTTAATCTGTTGAATACTTCGTTTAACCATTGGCACTTGTTGTAGAAATGTTAATAACTCAACCATCACTTCTTCTCTTACCTGATGTAATCTATAGTAATTAAAAAAACATTCCTCTAACCAATCTAGAGATTCTCTCAATTCTTGACTAATATTTCCAATCATAAGCCCTTGTCTTTCCCATAAAACATTAAACTTAGACAAATCACTAGATATTTCAATTAGATGATTTAATTCATAACCAAATTGAGAAAATGATAATTTTTTAGTAGACAAATTTTCTATTAAAGCAGGTAATTGATGTGCTTCATCTACAACAACTAATTCAAATTCAGGTAAAAATGGCTCTTTTTTTTGGCTATCTGCAAATAAAAAAGCATGATTAACAATGATAAAATCAGCAAATCGACATCTATCATTTAAATAATTAAAAAAGTCTTCCTCATAAAATAAAGAGGAATCCAATAATTCCATTTTACCTGTATGTTGAACATGTTGATAAAATATATTATTTTTACTAACATTTACTTCGTCCAAATCACCAGTCGTTGTTTCAAGAAGCCAAACTAATACAGCCATTTGACAGATAGCATATGTTTTTTGAGGTACTGGATTATCTAATGTTTGCTTAAATGACTCCAAACTAATATAGTGTGAAGCACTTTTCACAACAACGCCGTATTTAGACATACCAGTTAACTTATTTAACAGTGGGATATCTTGATAAACTATTTGATTTTGCAACATAATAGTAGATGTTGAAATTAATACTTGTTTAGAGCTATTAACAAAAGATAAAGGATATAGGTAACCCATTGTCTTACCTGTTCCAGTTTCAGCTTCTATAAAGAAATCCTTTTCTTGGCTTTCTTTTGCTAAAAATTGATAAATATCCTCAGACATTTCTTTTTGATTTGCTCTCAAAATATCTAATGCACTATCAAATGTTTCATTTGTATAACCAACATTATAACGATAATCATAATTTTTTTTCTTTAAAACAAGACCATCTATCATCATAAGGTGATTCTCTTTTTTTAATTCTTTTTTTCGTGTCTCATCCAATACCATCTGGAACAGATCATGATTATTAACACCTAGTTCTTTAGATAACTGAGTTAATTTTTCTAATGTCATTTCAGGTAGCTCTCTCAATTTATCAATCATTTTGATAAATCCTTGAGCAGTTACATAAGCATCACTTAGTGCTTGATGAGGATTAACATGCTCTAATGCCATTTCAGATGCCATGTCACTTACCCTAAAACCATTAGAGGTTGGATATAATACTTGAAATATCTCAACAGTATCTAAACAAGGGCTTTTTAAAGGTTCAATACCAGCCCTCACTAATTCACTATTTAAAAAATTAAAATCAAAAAACACATTGTGTGCTACAAACACGCAGCCATCAAGAAGTTGTCTTATTGTGTAAGCCACATCTTCAAAATAAGGCTCGTTTGCCACATCTTTATTTGAAATACCAGTTAATTCAGTGATATGCTTTGGTATTGAGCGTAGTGGATTAATATCAATCGACATTTGATTTACAATTTGCTGGTTTTCGACAATTACACAAGCAAATTGAATAATTTTATCCATTTCTTGATTGGTACCAGTTGTTTCAATATCTACAACGGCAAATAAACTTGATGCTTCCATTACCCCAATCCTCTCTATTTTTACTCACCATTGTATTATACTATATTCTAATAATAAGTCATTAGATAAAAACATTATCTAAATCTAGGTATGTGTTTGTTTTAACCTTCAAACTATGGTTAAATATATTTAGACACAAATTTATATTTTGACATAGAAAGGTATCGTAAGCATATGAAGTACTTGAAGACAGTTGGATTAATCATCATTATTTTTTGGATATTTGCCCTTTTCTTAACCTACACACCAAGTTTATTTTGGTATGCATATCTTTTTATTTCATCCCTTGCGCTTTTTTTAGCTATTACTTTAATCATCTATTTAAATCCAGAAATATACTATAATATAAATGATTTTTTTACTCACTATTTCAAAAGCCATGATGAAATCACTTTAAATGATGAAGATGATTATTACATTATCCCTCATAAAAAGAAAAAAAAGAAAAGAAAAAAGAAGAAACATTATGATATTACTTCATTTCGTCAAAGAAAAGATACCCATTCTGATCATATGATTATTAATACTTCTTCTTCAAATATCAGACATAAAGAATATTTGCATACATGTATACCGCAGATAAAAACACAAGAAAAGCAACAACTACTATTTGAAATTATTTTAACTTTAAAAGAAGAACATTTTTTCTCAAGTTTATATGCCGGAATATCTGATAATGAATTAACTGAAAATTATGAAGAATACCATGATCGCAAAATTTTTGAATTATATGATCACGTCATTCCAAATGCTTATGCTAAAATATTATATGATCCAAAATCGACTAATAATCGATTAAGTATTTTTATACCAAATAAAAAAAATCATGATGCCGATTTTAATTTAGGGTTTATTGCCATTGAAGACAGTTATAAAGCCGATACCTTGATCAATAAATATACTAATATACAAGTCATTCCAACTATTCTTGGTGGAACTTATAAAGAAGTTAAAAAAAATGATGACAATATAATCTATATCAAAACAGATTTTATTCCTTATGATTTAACAATCTCTTTAGCTTTTTATAATATCTAAAAACAAATCGAAAAGCTAGAAATGAGTTCAATATCATGTTAGTATAGTATTAGTTTAATATGAAGGGATGGATAATAAATATGAAAATGGCTCATACATGTGTCAGAGTAAAAGATTTAGATGCTTCTCTTGAATTCTATAAAAAAGCATTTAACTTTGAAGAATCTCGCAGACGTGATTTTCCAGAAAACAAATTTACACTTGTCTATTTAACATTACCAGATGACGATTATGAATTAGAATTAACTTATAATTATGACTCTGAAGGATACGATTTAGGGAATGGTTATGGTCATATTGCTATATCTACAAATGATCTAGAAGGACTTCATTCTAAACATAAAGAAGAAGGTTTTAACATAACTGAATTAAAACATTTACCAAATGTACCACCTTCTTACTACTTTATTATTGATCCAGATGGCTACAAAATCGAAGTCATTCGTGAAAAATAGTTCTAAGTGTTTAAGTGATAGTATTGATTAAATTTCTATTTAATCAATACTATTTTTTTATTTATGAAACAAACATATATACCGTGCGTGAAAGAAATAACTTTAGTATTAAAAAATTCCTTTTGATTAAAACATACCAGATGGCATTTATCAAGATAATCTTGAATCAAAAGACAATACAAAAATATATTCGAGAACAAGAAGCAGATAACAGAATAAGAGGTAGCGTAAGCAAACGAGAGTATACGAATCTATTTAATAAAAAAAAACCTAGAATAAACTAGGTTTTTGATAGCTCCGGCAGTAGGACTCGAACCTACGACATCATGATTAACAGTCATGCGCTACTACCAACTGAGCTATGCCGGATAATTATTAATTTTTTTATTACTGTACTCCGGCAGTAGGACTCGAACCTACGACATCATGATTAACAGTCATGCGCTACTACCAACTGAGCTATGCCGGATAATGATATAAGCACGGCAACGTCCTACTCTCACAAAGGGAAACCCTTCACTACCCTCGGCGCTAAGAAGCTTAACTTCTGTGTTCGGCATGGTTACAGGTGTATCCTTCTTGCCATCGTCACCGCACTTATATGTTTTTTATTGAGTGATGATTCACTCAAAACTGGATGTTAAGTTAGTATCAATATAATTGTCCACCGCTATCTTGGTTAAGTCCTCGACCGATTAGTACTAGTCCGCTCCATACATCACTGTACTTCCACTTCTAGCCTATCTACCTGATCATCTTTCAGGGGTCTTACTTCCTTAAAGGAATGGGAAATCTCATCTTGAGGGGGGCTTCACGCTTAGATGCTTTCAGCGTTTATCCCGTCCATACATAGCTACCCAGCAATGCCCTTGGCAGAACAACTGGTACACCAGAGGTATGTCCATCCCGGTCCTCTCGTACTAAGGACAGCTCCTCTCAAATTTCCAACGCCCGCGACGGATAGGGACCGAACTGTCTCACGACGTTCTGAACCCAGCTCGCGTGCCGCTTTAATGGGCGAACAGCCCAACCCTTGGGACCGACTACAGCCCCAGGATGCGACGAGCCGACATCGAGGTGCCAAACCTCCCCGTCGATGTGAACTCTTGGGGGAGATAAGCCTGTTATCCCCAGGGTAGCTTTTATCCGTTGAGCGATGGCCCTTCCATGCGGAACCACCGGATCACTAAGCCCGACTTTCGTCCCTGCTCGAGTTGTAACTCTCGCAGTCAAGCTCCCTTCTGCCTTTGCACTCTACGAATGATTTCCAACCATTCTGAGGGAACCTTTGGGCGCCTCCGTTACCTTTTGGGAGGCGACCGCCCCAGTCAAACTGTCCATCTGACACTGTCTCCCACCACGATAAGTGGTGCGGGTTAGAATGGTCATAACACAAGGGTAGTATCCCACCAGCGCCTCCATCGAAACTAGCGTTCCGATTTCTACGGCTCCTACCTATCCTGTACATGTGTCACAAACATTCAATATCAAACTACAGTAAAGCTCCATGGGGTCTTTCCGTCCTGTCGCGGGTAACCTGCATCTTCACAGGTACTAAAATTTCACCGAGTCTCTCGTTGAGACAGTGCCCAAATCGTTACGCCTTTCGTGCGGGTCGGAACTTACCCGACAAGGAATTTCGCTACCTTAGGACCGTTATAGTTACGGCCGCCGTTTACTGGGGCTTCAATTTTGAGCTTCGCTATTGCTAACCCATCCTCTTAACCTTCCAGCACCGGGCAGGCGTCAGCCCCTATACGTCATCTTTCGATTTTGCAGAGACCTGTGTTTTTGATAAACAGTCGCTTGGGCCTATTCACTGCGGCTGAACTTGCGTTCAGCACCCCTTCTCCCGAAGTTACGGGGTCATTTTGCCGAGTTCCTTAACGAGAGTTCTCTCGCTCACCTTAGGATTCTCTCCTCGACTACCTGTGTCGGTTTGCGGTACGGGTCATTTGTTTCTAACTAGAAGCTTTTCTTGACAGTGTGACATTGAGACTTCGGTACTTTATTTCCCTACTCATCACAACTTGTTCTTAAAGATAAAAGCATTTGACTCTTATCAAAACTCGTTGCTTGAACGTGCACTTCCAGTCGCACGATCTCATAGCCTCCTGTGTCCCTCCATTGTTCAAACAAAACAAACGAGTACAGGAATCTCAACCTGTTGTCCATCGCCTACGCCTATCGGCCTCAGCTTAGGTCCCGACTAACCCTGGGAGGACGAGCCTTCCCCAGGAAACCTTAGTCATTCGGTGGACAGGATTCTCACCTGTCTTTCGCTACTCATACCGGCATTCTCACTTCTAAGCGCTCCACCAGTCCTTACGATCCAGCTTCAACGCCCTTAGAACGCTCTCCTACCATAGAACCAAAGGTTCTATCCACAGCTTCGGTAACATGTTTAGCCCCGGTACATTTTCGGCGCAAGGGCACTCGACTAGTGAGCTATTACGCACTCTTTAAATGGTGGCTGCTTCTGAGCCAACATCCTAGTTGTTTGTGCACCCTCACATCCTTTTCCACTTAACATGTATTTTGGGACCTTAGCTGGTGGTCTGGGCTGTTTCCCTTTCGACAATGGATCTTATCACTCACTGTCTGACTCCCGGATATAAATGAATGGCATTCGGAGTTTATCTGAATTCGGTAACCCAAGACGGGCCCCTAGTCCAAACAGTGCTCTACCTCCATCATTCTCAAATCCGAGGCTAGCCCTAAAGCTATTTCGGAGAGAACCAGCTATCTCCAAGTTCGTTTGGAATTTCTCCGCTACCCACACCTCATCCCCGCACTTTTCAACGTACGTGGGTTCGGTCCTCCAGTGCGTTTTACCACACCTTCAACCTGGACATGGGTAGGTCACATGGTTTCGGGTCTACGACAACATACTCATTCGCCCTATTCAGACTCGCTTTCGCTACGGCTCCGCTTCTTCAGCTTAACCTCGCATGCTATCGTAACTCGCCGGTTCATTCTGCAAAAGGCACGCTATCACCCATTAACGGGCTCTAACTTCTTGTAGGCACACGGTTTCAGGTTCTATTTCACTCCCCTTCCGGGGTGCTTTTCACCTTTCCCTCACGGTACTGGTTCACTATCGGTCACTAGAGAGTATTTAGCCTTGGGAGATGGTCCTCCCGGATTCCGACGGAATTTCTCGTGTTCCGCCGTACTCAGGATACTCATAGGTGTGTTGTCAATTTCATCTACGGGGCTTTTACCCGCTACGGCTGACCTTTCCAGGTCGATTCGACTATCCACAACAGCTACCACAGCTGAGTCCTACAACCCCAATAAGCAAGCTTATTGGTTTGGGCTGTTTCCGTTTCGCTCGCCGCTACTAAGGAAATCGATTTTTCTTTCTCTTCCTGCAGGTACTTAGATGTTTCAGTTCTCTGCGTCTACCTTCTAATAGCTATGTATTCACTACTAGATAATATCCTATAAAAGATACTGGGTTCCCCCATTCGGAAATCTCCGGATCATAGCTTACTTACAGCTCCCCGAAGCATATCGGTGTTAGTCCCGTCCTTCATCGGCTTCTAGTGCCAAGGCATCCACCGTGCGCCCTTATTCACTTAACCTTTTCTAACCTTACGGTTAGCTTGTTTTTTCATTAACTATTAACTAGCGATAGATAATAGTTAATACATTTCACAGTTCTTTAAAAGAAACTGTTCAACGCGGTGTTCTCGGTTTATGTTGATGTCTAACTTCAACTATCCAGTTTTCAATGAACAATCTATATGATGATTTCTCATCAATGGAGCCTAGCGGGATCGAACCGCTGACCTCCTGCGTGCAAGGCAGGCGCTCTCCCAGCTGAGCTAAGGCCCCTATTAAGAGTAAACCTCTCAAAACTGAACAAAGTAAAAACGTAATGTGTTTTCCGTAATTATCCTTAGAAAGGAGGTGATCCAGCCGCACCTTCCGATACGGCTACCTTGTTACGACTTCACCCCAATCATCTATCCCACCTTAGGCGGCTGGCTCCAAAAGGTTACCTCACCGACTTTGGGTGTTACAAACTCTCGTGGTGTGACGGGCGGTGTGTACAAGGCCCGGGAACGTATTCACCGTGGCATGCTGATCCACGATTACTAGCGATTCCGGCTTCATGTAGGCGAGTTGCAGCCTACAATCCGAACTGAGAACAGCTTTAAGAGATTAGCTAAACCTCGCGGTCTCGCAACTCATTGTACTGTCCATTGTAGCACGTGTGTAGCCCAGGTCATAAGGGGCATGATGATTTGACGTCATCCCCACCTTCCTCCGGTTTGTCACCGGCAGTCTCGCTAGAGTGCCCAACTAAATGATGGCAACTAACAATAAGGGTTGCGCTCGTTGCGGGACTTAACCCAACATCTCACGACACGAGCTGACGACAACCATGCACCACCTGTCACTTTGTCCCCGAAGGGAAAGCTCTATCTCTAGAGTGGTCAAAGGATGTCAAGACCTGGTAAGGTTCTTCGCGTTGCTTCGAATTAAACCACATGCTCCACCGCTTGTGCGGGCCCCCGTCAATTCCTTTGAGTTTCAGCCTTGCGGCCGTACTCCCCAGGCGGAGTGCTTAATGCGTTAACTGCAGCACTGAAGGGCGGAAACCCTCCAACACTTAGCACTCATCGTTTACGGCGTGGACTACCAGGGTATCTAATCCTGTTTGCTCCCCACGCTTTCGAGCCTCAGCGTCAGTTACAGACCAGAGAGTCGCCTTCGCCACTGGTGTTCCTCCATATATCTACGCATTTCACCGCTACACATGGAATTCCACTCTCCTCTTCTGCACTCAAGTCCTCCAGTTTCCAATGACCTTCCTCGGTTGAGCCGAGGGCTTTCACATCAGACTTAAAAGACCGCCTGCGCTCGCTTTACGCCCAATAAATCCGGACAACGCTTGCCACCTACGTATTACCGCGGCTGCTGGCACGTAGTTAGCCGTGGCTTTCTGGTTAGATACCGTCAAGGTGATAACAGTTACTCTATCACTTGTTCTTCTCTAACAACAGAGTTTTACGATCCGAAAACCTTCTTCACTCACGCGGCGTTGCTCGGTCAGACTTTCGTCCATTGCCGAAGATTCCCTACTGCTGCCTCCCGTAGGAGTCTGGGCCGTGTCTCAGTCCCAGTGTGGCCGATCACCCTCTCAGGTCGGCTATGCATCATGGTCTTGGTAGGCTGTTACCCCACCAACTAACTAATGCACCGCGGGCCCATCCACCAGTGACACCGAAGCGTCTTTTATACTTTTGCCATGCGGCAAAAGCAATTATGCGGTATTAGCACCTGTTTCCAAGTGTTATCCCCCTCTGATGGGCAGGTTGCCCACGTGTTACTCACCCGTCCGCCACTCACTTCTTCTCGGTGGAGCAAGCTCCGGTGAGAAGAAGTGCGTTCGACTTGCATGTATTAGGCACGCCGCCAGCGTTCGTCCTGAGCCAGGATCAAACTCTCAATAAAAAGTTGATAACATCTTACGATGTTTAGCTCATTTGTTTTAAAACTTGCTAGCGAATTGTATTCACTAAATATGGTTTGTTTCTACATAGTAGAAACGCCCTACACATTTGGTTCGTCTTACTTTGTTCAGTTTTCAAAGGTCTAAACTTTGTTGCCGTAACAACTTTTACATCATATCAAATTGTTAGTTATTTGTCAACGTTATTTTAAAAATTATTTTTTTATTAAATAACGTCGTTGTGACAACTTCTATATATTACATCCTGTGAATACTTTTGTCAACAACTAATTTAAAAAAGGCACACCACTTACGTTAAAATGTTGTAATACCATACGCAAAGTAGAAGGTTCTTCCCATAAAAACTCTGAATTCAATACACTGGTTTCAATATTCTCTTCATCTAAACTAAATACAAAAAGTGGTAATTTTTCATCTTCAATATTGATATTAGTCAATTCAACTAAATCCATAGCATCAGAATTCAAGCCAACTGATTGAGTCAACTTATCTAATATGCAAGCTAAACTTGTATAATTGGTATCAATAGTTGTTTGAATAAAACTAACTGTTTCTTGATCTTTTTGCACTAAAAATTTTTTATGACCATCTTGTTGATTAAGAATGACTGTCCCAGCTACTCTAGACTGTTCCAATATTACACACCTCTTATTTAATAGTTATAATAAATCGACAAATGCAATTATAACATATTTTCAGAAATATATCAGTTATTTTCCGTAATATCATCTAAAAACCCATCAACCCAATGTGATAAATTCTTATCAATGCTTTCAAAACCTATATTCTTATATCTATTTGTAAAATATTTTTTCTTTTTATATAAAACAGGTGGTGCATCTTGAAATACTCTTAACGATAAACTAATTTTCTTTGTGTACTCATCAATATCAATAATTTGAACTTTCACTTTTTGCTTAACTGTCAATTCTTCTTCTATATTTTTAATAAATCCATGCTTCACTTCTGATACATGAATCAAACCTTGTTGATTATCTCCAAGAGACACAAATGCCCCATAAGGCTGAATCCCTGTTATTTCACCTATCAATATGTCTCCAATTTTTAATGTCATGTCCTTACTTCTCCTAAAATAAATTTTCTTATAGTCATCATTTTAACATAAACATCATAGACTATTCACTACCCTTTACAATATAAAAAGAAAAAGCCACTCACCCAAATAGGCAAGTGACAAAACATCTTATTCTTCTATTAAAACCTCATCGATTGTTACATCATGCATTGGTCTATCTTGTGAATCACGACTGACACTAGCAATTTCATCCACAACATCCATACCTTCAATGACATGACCAAAGACTGTATGTCTAAAGTCTAACCATGGTGTTCCACCATTATGATATGCTTCAATGATTTCTTCTGGGAATCCAGCACCTGCTAATTGAGATAGCATGTTAGATGGAACATTTTTATTTTGAACAATAAAGAATTGGCTACCATTTGTATTTGGTCCAGCATTGGCCATAGATAAAGCACCTCTTAAATTGAATACCTCTTTAGAGAACTCATCTTCAAATTTTTCACCATAAATACTTTCTCCACCCATACCTGTTCCAGTTGGGTCTCCTCCTTGAATCATGAAATCAGGAATAACACGATGGAAAATGATACCATTGTAGTAACCTTTTTTACTTAATTCAATAAAGTTTTTTACAGTTTTTGGTGCTTGTTCAGGGAATAGGGCAACTTTAATGTCACCTCGACTTGTTTTAATTGTTGCTGTTACTTTAGCATTTTCTAAATCTAATTGTGGAAATGTTATCATTTATAATTCCTCCTAATTTGTTATTTTTCAAGTATACTTCTTACTTTAGTTGTTAACAAGTCTATTGCAACTTGATTTTTGCCACCTTCTGGCACAATAATATCCGCATATTTTTTTGTTGGTTCTATAAATTGTTGATGCATTGGTTTAACTACACTTAAATACTGTCCAATGACAGAATCCAATGAACGTCCTCGATCATGCATATCTCTTTTAATACGGCGGATAATTCTTATATCATCCTCAGTATCTACATACACTTTAATATCCATCAAATTTCTCAATCGTTCATCTTCTAGTATCAGGATACCTTCCAATATAATCACTTCTTTTGGCTCTTGATAAATCACTTCTTTACTACGAGTATGTGCTTCATAATCATAGACAGGTTTTTCGATGGCCTTATATTCCATTAAATCTTGTAAATGCTCAATCAATAAATCAGTATCAAATGCAAATGGATGATCATAATTTGTATTTAATCTTTCTTCAAATGATAAATGACTTTGATCTTTATAATAAGAATCTTGTTCAAACAATAAAATTGAGTGATTTGGTAATGCTTTTAATATCGCGCGACTTACACTTGTTTTACCACTTCCAGACCCACCAGTCACACCTATGACAATCGGTCTACCTTCTGCTGCCGTCATTAATATCCCCCGCTCGTTTTTTATTCCTTCTTTGATATCCTACTCTATAAGCCCCATGATTTCAATATAAAGTAAATAAATCTCGACCAAACAAAGTAATTATTATTTAAGCATTAATATTAAATAATAATTATTATAATGATATACTATAGATATATTAATAGAAAAAAGGAGATTACTTATGCATTCATTATTCAATTTAGAAAACGTTTTTTTTAAACCGCAAAATCAAACGATTCTAAACGACATTAATTTATCAATCAACTCAGGAGATTTCATCACTATTAGCGGTCCATCAGGAAGTGGGAAGAGCACCTTACTAAAAGTGCTAGCCTCGATGATTACACCTACCTCTGGAAAATTACTTTATAAAAATAAAGAAATTGACAAAGAAAATATTACTGATTATAGGAAAGAAGTATCTTATTTTTTCCAACAACCTACTCTCTTTGGTGACACTGTTATGGATAATCTGATATTTCCATTTGATATTCGACATCAAGAATTCGACAAATCTAGAGTAACAAAACTGTTAGAGACATTCAAACTTAATGAATCTTACTTAAGTAAAAAGATTATTGATTTATCTGGTGGAGAAACACAACGTGTTGCGTTTGTTAGAAATCTCATTTTTGAACCGGATGTATTGTTGTTAGATGAAGTCACTAGTGCTTTAGATGACGAAAATAAAAATATTATCCAACAATTTATTTTAAATGAGTTAAAGGGAAAAACTATCCTATGGGTAACTCATGATAGCAATGAATTTAGCTTAGGTACACGTCAAATCACCATTATTGACGGGAAATTGGAGGAAAAATAATATGACTGATTTAAATATTTCAAATACATCGCTATTATTGGCAAGCTTGTTAATTGTGATAGCTTTAATTATTGATTACAAAGAAAAACTAGGATTAGGAAAAGATATTTTCGTTTCTGCCATTCGAACTGTGGTTCAATTATTCATCATTGGATATGTTTTAGGGTTTGTTTTCCAACTGGATAATATGATTTTAACCTTAGTCATGGTTGCTTTTATTATTTTAAATGCTGCACATCATGCCGGAAAACGTGCAAACCATTTAGATAAAGCCTTTCAAATTTCTCTGATTTCAATTGGTTTTGGTACAATTTTATCACTGTTTATTCTATTTATATCTGGAACTTTAAAATGGACTCCTTCACAAATTGTTCCAATAACCGGAATGATTGCCAGTAATGCGATGACTGCCGTTGGGGTTGGCTATCGTACAATGTCAACTAAATTTGAAGATCAACGTCAACAGGTGCAAGAAAAGCTTGCATTAGGAGCAACAAAAAAACAGTCAACCTTACCTATCGTAAGAGAAAGCATTAAATCTGCCATGTCACCAAGTATTGATCGGGCAAAAACAGTTGGTTTAGTCAGTTTGCCTGGTATGATGTCTGGGTTAATGTTTGCCGGTATTGATCCAACAACTGCCATTAGATATCAAATCGTTGTGATGTTTATGTTAATTGCGACTACTGGATTTTCAACTATGATTGCCAGTTACTTATCCTACAAACAATACTTCAACGACTTCTCTCAATTAAAATAAACAAAGAAAGACTAGTAAATGTTTTAAATGTCATTTACTAGTCTTTTTGTTTTATCTTTCTTGTACGTATTTATAAGCTGTTCCCAAAGAAATGTTACATTCCTCTGCAATTTGTCTTAATGTATATCTATTGTTGTTATATAAAAATCTAATTTGGTCGATTGTTTCTTGAGAAATTTTTGGACGTCCACCAACACGACCCTTACGACGTGCTTCTTGTAATCCTTTAGTTGTTCTTTCTCTGATAATCATTTTTTCCATCTCAGCAATTTTTAATACCATTTCCAAATAAGCAGCATTGTCAATATCACTATATGCTTCACCTTTTTTAATAACAACTAATCCAATACCTTTTTCTTTTAATTGTCCTAAAAATTCTGCTAATTGAATAACTGATTTTCCTAAACATCTTAATTCATATACAACTAGTTGATCACCTGATTCTAAACTAGCAACAATATCAGTTAATACCGTGTCGCTTTGTGAAATCTCCTCATTCGTTTCCTTTTCAATGGATACAGTTTCAATGTTTAAACTATTTAACCCATCGATTTGTTCTCTCACATAATTTTCCTCACTAGAAGCATAAACATATCCTATTTTTTTCATAGCTCCTACCCCCTATTATTTTTGTTATTAAATTTTTGGTGCGTTTCATTTCTTGGCTATGTTCATACTATATCGTTTTTTAAAAAAACCTGCCATATCAAACTTTACCTAACAATACGTAAAAAATGACAATTAATCATCTTTAAATGAAAGTTCATGAAAATAGCATATTTTGTTATTTAAAATTCTCTAAAAATTCATATAGATACGCAATTATTAATTAAAAAATCATGTTTTTATAAATAAAAGTAACATTATGAATAAAAAAATTTCATTTAACGCATTTTATATTAATTGATAAAATAAACAAGAATAGAATCAATACATAAAAAAAATAAAAAATATTTTACTATTTTTTATATTAGTATGAATGTATCCACGGTTTTTAAAAATATTGAAGGAAAAAACATTTAGTATTAAAGACAACGAATAATTAACAAAAAAATTAAATTAACTAAATCTTTATAAAATCAATATAATGGCAAGATACAACCCTTTGAGTTGTAAACTTAACCCCAACCAAACTGATAAAATTAATAAAAAAGATCAGCTTCCACTCTTTCATTATGAGTAAAAGCTGATTTTTTTATATACTAAATTCTTTAGCTTCTTCTTCTCCTGAGAGAACTCTTAAAGCACCATTTCTTAAAGCTTCCATTTCAAATTCTCCTGGAATACAACTAACAGGAGCAATAAAAGAAACTCTTTCTTTAATCCAATCGACTAATCGATCAGAATAAGCTAAACCACCTGTAATCACAATATTATCTACACGACCACATAAAACAGTTGCTAACTCACCAATTCCTTTTGAAACTTGGTAAGCCATTGCTTCAAAAACTAATCTTGCCTCATCATCGCCTTGATCGATACGATTTTCAACTTCAATCCCACTATTTGTACCTAAGTAAGATATCATACCACCTTTTTTTCTTGTCCATTCAATGACTTCTTTTTCTGTCATCTGATAACAAAATGGAATGAATTCTTTTAGACAAAGACTACCTGTTCGTTCAACCGAAAATGGTCCTTCATCATCAATAGATAAGTCAATCATACGACCTTTTTGATGGGCACTTATTGATGATCCACTTCCTAAATGAGCCACAATTAAATTGCTTTCTTCATAAATTTTACCTGTATCTTCTGCTGTTTTCATTGCAATAGCTCTCATATTTAACATATGCCCAATACTACGTCTGTTGACACCTTTTAATCCAGATATTCTTGATAAATCATGAAATTGATCAACTGTAATTGGGTCATAAATCATTGCAATACACTCATCATGACTAAACTCTTTAAAACCACGTGCCAACAGAGCTCCTAAATTAGAAGCGTGATGCACATCTGTTTTATTTACTAACCAGTCAGTCATCTCATCATTTACTAAATACCCACCTGCATCCACTGGAGGTAGTGACCCTCCACGACCAACGACAGCATCAATATCAGTCAACTCTATATTTTCTTTATCTAAATAATCTTTAATAAAAGTTAATCGATAATCATATTGATCTGCTATTGTAGGAAATTTTTCCAAATCTTCTGAATCATGATACACATTTGTGTTTAAGATTTCTTCTTTGTCTTCAAAATAAGCAATTTTTGTTGATGCTGATCCTGGATTAATAACTAATACTTTTTTCAAATTTTCCACCTCTTACATTGCACATGCAATCATTAATGAATTCATTTTTTCTTCTACTGTTGAGCCACGAGATGTAATAATAATAGGAACAGTTGCACCTAAAACAAGTCCTGCCATTTTTCCTTGTCCAAATGTCATCATACTTTTACCTAATAAATTGCCAGATACAATATCTGGAACAAGTAAAATATCGACTTCACCTGAAACAGGACTGTCATACTCTTTTTCTTTTGCAATATCTTTACTTAAAGATAAATCCAATGAGATTGGTCCTTCAACAAAAATAGAAGTGTCTGCTTGTTTAGTAAATCTTTCTTTTAGTTCGTTGGCGTCTAATGATGCTTGTAACTTAGGATTCACATTTTCACTAGCATCTAACACACCCACATTTGTCTGTTTATAACCAAGTTTTTTGGTTAATGATAAGGCATTATTTAACAATTTTTCTTTTGCATCCACATCAGGAGTAAGTAACATACCACCATCCGTTAAAAATAGTAATTTGTGATAATAAGGGATTTCATTGATTGCAACATGAGATAATGTATCTGAATCTCTTATTCCTGACTCTTTATTCACAACAGCTTTCAATAAATCTCTTGTCTGTATATGACCTTTCATTAACACATCACCTAGACCACTTTTGATGATGGAAACTGCCTTTTCGGCAATTTCCACATCTCCAATAATATCTATAATATCAACGGATAAATCGTCATGCTTTAATTCACTCATTAACTCAGAAATGACTTTTTTATCTCCAACTAATACAGGATTCAATAGACCTTCTTCTTTTAATGTCATCACAGCTGTTAAAGTTTGTTTATCAACTGGATTAGCAACGACCACTTTTTTAGGAGCTGCACTTGTGGTTTTTAATTGTTTCTTTAATTCATCAAATGACTTTAATACCATTTTAGTGTTCCCCTATCTCTTAATTTTTTAACAACATTAAATTAGGATCACCTAGTGCTTTTTTGAATACTGCTAACGCACTTTGCGCTTCAACACCATCCACTAAGCGATGATCAAAGGCAAAAGATAATCTCATAATAGAAGCAATTTCCATTTCACGATCTTGATTTACAATCACTTCATCAGAAATACGAGAAATGCCCATAATCATTGATTCAGGGTAATTGATGATTGGCGTAGACCACACACCGCCAGCTTCAGGCATTCCACCAATATTTGTAATGGTTGCTGAACTGCCACTCATATCATCTCTTGTTAATTCATTATTCATTGCTTTTTTCGATAACTCTGAAATCTCTTCTGCAATCTCAAACACACTCTTACGGTCAGCGTTTTTGATTACTGGGACAAACAATCCATGATCTGTATTGGTTGCAATACCAATATTGATATTTCCACGATGAATGATTTCTGATTTTTCCATATTAACTGAAGCATTCAATGATGGATAAGCTTTCAACATTGCAACCATTGCTTTAACAACATATGGTAAAAAGGTTAATTTAACGTTTTCTTCTTTTGCAATTTCTTTGTATGTATTACGATGCTCGACTAATTTTTCTGTTCGTAACTTATCAAATACTGTCACATGTGGAATTTCAGTACGACTTGTCACCATCGCTTTGGCAATCGCACGGCGTAAAGGTGACATTTTTTCTACCCAATCCTCATTCGCTGGTTGTACTGGGGCAGAGGCTTTTATTTGTTTTGGTTCTTCCACTTTAATTGTGTCAGTAACAGTTGGTTGTGTTACTTCGACTGGTGACCCATTTTCTAAGAAAGCATCAATATCTGTCTTTAATAGTTTATTATTTGGTCCTGTAGGGGTAACCAAAGCTAAATCAACTTGTTGTTGACGCGCATATCGTCTAACAGAAGGTAGTGCTCGTACTACTTTAGATGATGACTCTTTTCTAGTTTGTATAAGGGGTTGACCCACCTGTTTGTCCTCTGTATTTCGGGTAGTAGATTGTTTTATTACAGACTCTCCTGTATTGATTTCGATAATTCCTTCGTCTACTTTTGCTACACCATCTGGAACTAAAATTTTCACCACTGTTCCAGCAACTGGGGATGGTATTTCCATGGTTGATTTATCATTTTGAATTTCGACTAATGGGTCATCTGCTTTTACAGTATCGCCTTCTTTTACAAACCATTGTAAGATGTCTGCTTCTGTTAATCCTTCTCCTACATCTGGTAATTCAAAAATATAATTGTCAGATGTTGCTTGTGTTTCTACAACTTCCTGTGTAACAGCTACTTCGACAGGTTCAGCTGAAACAACTGTTTCTCCTGTATTAATTTCAATAATGCCTTCATCTACTTTTGCCACACCATCTGGAACTAAAATTTTCACCACTGTTCCAGCAACTGGAGATGGTATTTCCATAGTTGATTTATCATTTTGAATTTCGACTAATGGATCGTCTGCTTTTACAACGTCTCCTTCTTTTACAAACCATTGTAAAATATCTGCTTCTGTTAATCCTTCTCCTACATCTGGTAATTTAAATATATAAGCCATGAGTACTCCTCCTAGATTTTTCTATTCAGCCATTGTATTTCTAACTTGTTCTTCAATCGTTTTCGCATTTGGTAACCAAACAGATTCTGCTTGTCCAAATGGGAAATGACTATCTGGTGCAGCAACACGACCAATTGATGCTTCCAATTCATACATAGCGCCTTCTGCAATTTCTGCCATAATCTGATTGCCCACACCTGTTAAACGCTGTGCTTCTTGAACAACCACTACTCGACCTGTCTTCTTAACAGATGCTAAAATCGTGTCAATATCAAAAGGTGCTACAGTACGTAAGTCGATTAACTCAATCGAAATGCCATCTTTTTCTAAGGATTCGATGGCTTTTTTCGATTCATGAACCATCGCACCATAAGTGACAATCGTAATATCTGTTCCTTCTTGTACAACATGTGCTTTGTCTAAAGGAATCTCATATGATTCTTCAGGCACTTCTTCTTTAATCGAACGATAGAGTTTTAAATGCTCTAGGAAATAAACTGGATCATTATTTCGAATAGAAGCGGTTAATAGTCCTTTCGCATCATATGGTCCACTTGGGATAACAATTCGAATACCAGGTGATTGACTAAATAATCCTTCTAAGTTGTCCGAATGTAACTCTGGTGTCCCAACACCACCACCAAATGTCGAGCGAACTGTCACAGGAACTCCTTCTGTTCCTCCCATACGGTAACGATGACGAGCTAATTGACCCAATAATCCATCAATGGCTTCCATAGTAAATCCTGAAAATTGAATTTCAGGAACTGGACGATAGCCACCAAGAGCTAATCCCATTGCCATTCCCATAATTCCAGATTCAGCTAAAGGTGTATCAAAAACACGGTCAATTCCTAATTTGTCACTCATACCATCTGTAACACGGAATACACCTCCGTTTGTTCCAACGTCTTCTCCAAAAACTAAAATTCTTTCATCTCGTTCCATCTCTTGAGTTAAGGCTTCATTGATTGCCTGTACCATATTTTTAATAGCCATCTTTAGTTTTCCTCCTTAAGTTCATACATTTTAATTTCTTTTGCGATGCGTGGTGTAGGAACTTCAAACACATTTCTTAATAATTGAGAAACTTTTTGTTTTGGTTCATTATCTGCTGCATCAAGTGCCTCATTCATTTCTTCCGTTGTTTGATTAATCACTTCTTGCTCCATCTCTTCGTTCCAAATACCTTTTTCACCTAAATGTTTACGCATACGAATCATAAAATCTTTTTCTAACCACTCATCTAATTCCTCTTGTGTACGATATCTTGTTGGATCATCAGACAATGTATGCGGTCCAAAACGATACGTTAATGTTTCGATTAATACAGGGCCATTTCCTGCCATTGTATATTCACGTGCTAACTTCGTCACTTCATATAGAGCTAATGGATCCATACCATCCACTTGAATTCCCGGAATACCTGCTGCTGCTGCTTTTTGAGCTAGGGTTGGTGCTTTACTTTGCATGTCACGAGGAACAGAAATACCATACTGGTTGTTTTGTACAATAAATACTGTTTGAGATTCAAATACTCCAGCAAAGTTAATCCCTTCATAGAAATCCCCTTGTGATGATCCACCATCTCCAATGTAAGTCATCGCTACTTGATCTTTACCATCGCGTTTGTAAGCCATTCCTAATCCTGCTGCTTGAACATATTGCGACCCAATAATAACTTGAGCTGGAAGTCCATGAACTCCTTCCGGTAAAATATTAGCTGCAACGTGTCCGCGATACCATAAAACAGCATTTTTCATTGGCATGCCATGACTAATCAATGGAATCACATCACGATACGTTGGGAATAGAAAATCTGTTTTCTTCATAGCAAATAATGTTGCTAGTTGAGACGCTTCTTGTCCTTCTGAAGGTGGTAAGTTACCAATACGCCCTTGACGACCTGCTAAAATGAGGCGTTCATTAACTGTTCTACCCCACACTAAGTTTTTCATTAATGCTACTAATTCATCATCTGTTAACGAACTCTTTAATCCTTTATTTACTAATTTGGCATTTTCATCTAGTATTTGTACAAATGGCACAGCATCTGCACTTTTTTTCATCATGTCATTAAATAATTTAAATTCTTTTGTAGTCATTCTACTCTCTCCTTTTTAGTTGAAGTTCAATTTATAATCATCCGCTTTTGCTACACCCATTTTTTTATTGAAAACATAATTAAAAATAAAGCCTAAAACAAGTGGTGTAATTAAAAAGGCAAAGACGACTTTTATAATATTTAACGCTGACCATCCATTTGGTGCTAAAGCTAAAGCGTTGATTGGTCCGATTAAACCACTAAATCCAAACCCTGCACTAAATGGTGTTCCCTGTAAATCAAGAAAGGCTGCAAGTGATCCTGTAATGGCTGCATTACATAAAATTGGAACCATAATTTTTGGTTTCTTTAGAACGTTTGCCATTTGCATTTTTGGTGAGCCAATAAAATGTGCTAATGATGTTGGAACAGCATTTACTTTCCAACCAGCAATACATAATCCAAATCCTGCCGCACAAATTCCTAAATTAGCAGCACCTGAAGCGATACCTGATAATGAGATAGCTGTGGCAATTCCTACTGTGGCGATTGGTGACACGATCATCATCGAGAACATCAGAGCAATAGCAATGGCCATTGGAACTGGTTGTAAATCTGTTAGTGTCGCAATAAAATTTCCTAATAACGTTGTCACTGATTTAACATATGGTAGTAACAAAAGACCTAATCCACCACCGATAACGGTTACAATAGTTGGAATAACTAAAATAGTAAATGCTTGTAGTTTTTCACCTAGTAATAATATAAGTAACACAGCAATTGCAGCAGTTAGTCCGGTATTAATAACATCTCCTGAACCTTGGAAAATAAACCCACCATCAGGATTCACTCGTGCTACTCCCGATCCAACAACACACGCCATTCCTAATGATCCAATCTGAATCGGTGTAAATTTAAAGTTAATAGCTACTGCTACTCCAACCACAATAGGCATCAATGTTTGGGCAATACCAGTAGCTGTTAGACCAAATGACCAATCCAGTGCTTTGGATAATTCACTTAATAATGCACCTGGAATTAGCGAAACGACTACTCCCAGTGCGACACCATTTAAAATATTCATTGTATAATCTTTTGGTTTGATTCCTTTAAGTCCCATTTTTTCAACTCCTATAGTTTTTTTAAATATGGATAGGTAAACCTAGACCAACTTCTGCGGCTTCCATGATAGCTTCGCTGACAGTTGGATGTGGATGAACTGTTAAAGAAATATCTTCTAATGTAGCATCTGTTTCAATTGCTAGAGAAATTTCTGAAATCAAATCACTCGCATTGACCCCTGCAATTTGTCCTCCAAGGATTTCTCCTGTTTGTTTATCACTAATGATTTGTACTAGTCCTTCAGTTTTCCCCATAGATAAAGCACGTCCATTACCTGATAATGGAAACTCAGATACAAGAACGTCATAACCTAACCCTTTTGCTTCAGTTTTTGTTAAGCCAGTTGATGATAATTCTGGATCTGTAAAGCAAACAGCTGGCATCACACGGTAATCTACTGACACATCTTTACCTGAAATAACTTCTGCCGCAATTTTTCCTTCATAACTGGCTTTATGTGCTAATGCTAGACCGGGTACAATATCCCCAATGGCATAAATATGTTCCACACTTGTTTGACAAGTATCATCTACTTCAATCAAACCTCTATCAGACATTTTTACACCAATTCTTTCAAGCCCTAACTCACTTGTGTTTGGTTTTCTACCAACTGATACTAAACAATACTCACAATCAATCGATTTTTCTTTTCCATCAATTTCATATGTTACGGTCACACCATCATCTTTGATAGTCGCTTGTTTAGCTAATGCCTTTGTTTCGATGTCTACATTCAGTTTTTTAAATGATTTTTCTACAAATGAGACCAATTTTTTATCAAAGTTTGGTAGTATAGATGATTGTCCTTCTAATATCGTAACTTTTGTTCCTAGATTGGCAAAAACACCTGCTAACTCACTTCCAATATAGCCTCCTCCAATCACTACAAGGCTTTCTGGTATTTCTTTAATATTTAGTAACCCGGTTGAATCCAATACTCTGTCGCTAAATTTAAACCCGGGAATTTCGATTGGCGTACTACCTGTTGCAATAATTGCATTGTCAAACGTATAAGTTTCACCGCCAAATTCATGCATCACCCTCACTTTATTTTCTTCCATAAAGTACCCAGCGCCTTCAATCACATTAACGTTGTTTTTCTTTAATAGAAACTTAATGCCATCTGTTAATTTTTTTACCACTTGTTCATCTTTCCATTTTTGTATTTCTTCAAAATCAATGCTCACATCTTTTGCTTTAATTCCAGAAAAAGAAGAGTTGGTTATATCATGATAATAATGACTTGATTCAATAAGTGCTTTTGATGGGATACATCCAACATTTAAACAAGTTCCTCCCATATATTCTTTTTCAATTAAAGTAACTGATTGTCCAAGTTGTGCAGCTCGAATAGCGGCGACATATCCTCCTGGTCCTGCTCCTATTACCACTGTCCCTAAACTTGATTCAAAATCCCCAACAACCATTTTTGACACGTCCTTTCTTTGACTTTGCTTATGCTTTCTCTGTGAGTTATACTGTATATACTTATTTAAAACCCTGTTAAAGAAAGCGCTTTTAATAACGCACTTTCAGTATAAGTTCTAATGACCTTTTTTTGAAATTGATAATTTCTATAGCAGGATAAATTTTTTATGAAATGAGGAAGTTTTTATGGAGTTTAGGCAGATACGTTATTTTATCGAGATAATTAAAGCTCAAAACTATTCACACGCTGCAAAAAATCTTTTTGTTACTCAGCCAACATTATCTTGGAATATGAATAAACTACAAGAAGAATTGGGTGTTAAATTACTATATCAAGTAGGTAATAAGGTCATGCCTACCACAGCAGGAAGTATCTTATTTAACAAAGGACAAGAAATTTTAGAAGATATTGAACGACTCACTACTGAGATTGAAACAGATAACACATTAGAAAAAAAAGAATTAGTCCTTGGATCAAATGCTGTCATATCACCTGTATTCATGCCATTAATCGAAAAATTTATGGCTATTTACCCAAATTTTTCGATTACTATAGAAGAACAAGGATCAATCAAAACCCAAAAGAAAGTGGCCAAAGGTGAATTAGAAATAGGCATTGTGTCATTTCCTATTAAAGAAGAAAATTTAGAAATTGAACGAAATATTTTTCATACTATGAAGTATGATGCATCAATTTTAATGAGGGATGATCATCCATTAGCTTCAAAAAAATCTCTCAATTTAAAAGATTTAAAAGACTACACCTTCTCATCTATGAGCAAAGACTATGTGTTGTGGCATGTGCTTCAAGGTATGACACGAGATGTTGGCTTTATACCAAAAATTGATATTATGAGTAATAACCATGAAGTATTAGTCAATAATATTATGAAAAACAATACGTTAGCTCTGTTACCCATTCAGTTAAAAGATTTTTATGACAATTCTCCACTAACTTGGGTACCTATTAAAGATAAAATTAAACCATTTGATATTGTCGTGATTCATAAGAAGAACACGCCACTTAGCCCTGCAGCGGCATTATGCTTAGAATTCCTTACCAATCAAAAAATAATAAATGATTAACTAAATCTATAGACCTATCAATTATACTAATTAGAACAATAACACCCTTCATCTTATACTGTACTTATCAGGGTATAAGGAGGAAAAAAAATGAAGAAAATTATGATGATGGGTGCTAGAGAAGATGAAAAACAGTTTGCTGATAAATGGGCTAAAGAAAATAATGTCGAAGTTGTTTTAACTAATGAGGTACTTAATGAAGAAACTTATCACTTGTTAAAAGGATTTGATGGTTTAAGTCTCCAACAAACAATGGGGATTTCAAATGATATTTATGCCCAACTGAGTAAAGATGGCTTTAAACAAATTGCTCAACGGTCAGCCGGTATTGATATGTACAACTTAGATGTTGCAAAAGAAAATAATATTTTAATTACGAATGTGCCAGCTTACTCCCCAAACTCTGTCGCTGAGTTTGCAGTTGGAAGCGTTCTAAATTGTTTAAGACATACAAAATTAATTAATAAACGAGTGACAAATCATAATTTTAGTTGGGATAAATCAATCTTGTCTAAAGAAGTCAGAGAATTAACGATTGGAATATTAGGGACTGGTCGTATTGGTCAGTTAACAGCTGAGATGCTCAAAGGCTTTGGTGCAACGTTGATTGGTTATGATCTTTATAAAAATAAATCATTGGAAGCTATTTTAACATATGAAGATAATTTTAATACGTTTTTAGCATCATGTGATGTCATTTCTATTCATATGCCTCTAACAGAAGAAAATTATCATTTATTTAATGAAGAAACCTTTGCAAAAATGAAGCCTGGTTCTATTTTAATTAACGCTTCTCGCGGTGCAATTGTTAACACAAACGATTTAATTAAGGCTCTGGACTCACATCAATTAGCATCTTGTGCACTTGATACTTACGAAAATGAAATGCCTTTTGTGACAAAAGATTTTAATAATAAACCTATTAATGACCCGGTGTTAGAAGAATTAATACAACGAGATGATGTTATTTATACTCCCCATATTGCTTTTTACACTGAAACAGCTGTCACAAATTTAGTGTCAGGTGCACTTGATTCATGTTTAGCCATATTAAATGGTGAAAGACCGCAAACAATTGTTAATCTATAAATAAAAAAAGCCATCCGTTTCCGCTGATGGCTTTTTAGTATCTCTAGAAAAATTATTTCTGTATATACCGTAAAGACACTCGATAAAAAAACTGATAACTAAAACATAAAACCTTCGCATAATTTAATAGAGTTATTATACGTTGTTCACTTACATTTCTATCATCAGTTTATTGTTTTCTAATACTTTTTTCAATTATTTTCTCAATATAAATAATGACATAGTATCCTTTTAAATACCAAATTCTATTGCCCTATCTAAATTTTCAAGTCACTAAAAAACAGTAGATTTTCCTACTGTTTTTTCATCTCTTGTAATTTTTCTTGATATTTAGGTACTGCTGATTCACTACAATACACATAATGATCTTCACTAATTTCTCTTAATGATAAATCTGTAGCAGTTGTTTTTTCAGGTTTGTAAGTAGTCCTTACTCTATGACGTTCATACTCAGGGTCAGGTAATGGAATGGCGGATAATAAGCTTTCTGTGTAAGGATGTAATCCATACTTATAAATCTCCTCTGCACTTCCAACTTCTACCAATTTTCCATAATACATCACCCCTATACGATCACTGATATATTTAACCATTGATAAATCATGGGCAATAAACAAATAAGTCAGTTGTTGTTTTTCTTGCAACTCTTGTAATAAATTGACAACCTGTGCTTGAATAGAAACATCCAAAGCAGAAATTGGTTCATCACAAATAATAAATTTAGGTTCAACCGCAAGAGCTCGCGCGATTCCAATACGTTGACGTTGACCTCCTGAAAATTCATGTGGATAACGTGTCCCATGACTTGGGTCAAGACCAACAAGTTTTAATAATTCATCTACTCGTTTATTTCGTTCACCTACATTTTTGGCTAACTTATGAATATCAATGCCTTCTGCTATAATATCTCGTACTTTCATACGAGGATTTAAAGAAGCATATGGGTCTTGATAAATCATTTGAACATCACGTCTAAATTGATTCATACGATCACGACCATTTATTGAAGCAACATTTTCACCGTCAAAATTAATCTCACCACTTGTCGGGTTGTATAAACGGATAATACTTCGACCAGTTGTGGATTTACCACATCCAGATTCTCCAACAAGTCCAAATGTTTCGCCTTGATTAATATAAAAACTAATATCATCAACTGCTTTTACTTCATCAGAACGACCAATATTAAAATACTGTTTTAAATGTTTAACCTCTAAAAGTTTATTTCTTTTTGAAACTGTCATATACAACACTCCTTATGCAAACTTTTTCTTGTACTCTTCTTGTCGTTTGACAATCTCTAATGGCGGTGTCACTTTTGGTGCGCCTGGTGCTAATAACCAAGTAGCCGCATAATGAGTAGGTGACACTTTAAAAAATGGTGGAGCTTCGATTGTATCTATTTCCATAGCATATCGATTTCTCGGATAAAAGGCATCTCCAGTAGGTGGATCCAATAAATCAGGTGGAGAGCCTGGTATTGCATACAATTTTTCTTCTTTTGTTTCAAGTGTTGGCATAGAACTTAAAAGTCCCCATGTATAAGGATGTTGAGGATTGTAAAAAATCTCATCAGATGTTCCAATTTCAACAATTCTACCACCATACATTACAGCTACTCTATCAGCTACATTTGCTACAACACCCAAATCATGTGTAATGAAAATAATAGAGGTTTTAATTTTTTGCTGAATATCTTTCATTAATTCAATAATTTGTGCTTGAATCGTTACATCCAAAGCCGTTGTAGGTTCATCTGCTATTAAAATTTCAGGATAACATATCAATGCGATTGCAATAACAATTCTTTGACGTTGACCTCCTGAAAATTGATGTGGATAATTTTTTAATCGTTTTTCAGCATTTGGGATCCCCACTAGGTTTAATAGGTCCAATGCTCTTTCTAATGCTTCTGTCTTACTAACTTTTTTATGTTTTCTAAGAGATTCAGCTACTTGATTTCCTATATTCATTGTTGGATCAAGTGATGTCATCGGATCTTGGAAAATCATTGCAATATCTTTTCCTCGAATTGACTGCATCTCTTTCTCACTCTTATTTAATAAATTTTTACCTTTAAATAAAATATCACCATTTGTTATGCGTGCATTATTTGCTAGTAAACGCATAATTGCTCTTGAAGTGACTGATTTTCCAGATCCTGACTCTCCCACAATTGCTAAGGTTTCTCCTTTATGTAAATCAAAGTTCACCCCTCGTATAGCATGAACTTCACCAGCAAAAGTATCAAAAGAAATATTTAAATCTTTTACTTCTAATATCTTATCTACAGCCATTATGATTCCTCCTGTTAGTTGTTTAGTCATTCATCTTCGGATCAAATGCATCACGCAGTCCATCAGCAAGTAGATTAAAACAAATCATGATGACTGACAACGTAATAGCCGGTGCCCACATTAAATGAGGTAAAAATCGGAATGTTTTATACCCTTCATTTAATAATGTTCCAAGAGATGCTGTTGGAGGTGTTAATCCTAATCCAATGAAACTCAAGAAAGCTTCAAAAAATATAGCAGAAGGGATACTAAACATCATCTGTACAATAATAACACCTGAAATATTTGGTAATACATGTTTAAAAGCAATCTTTGACTGTTTTTCTCCTAATGTTGTCGCAGCTAATACATACTCTTGGTCTTTAATTTTTAACGTTTGTGCTCTAACAATACGAGCCATTGTAATCCAACCAGTAACAATCATCGCGAGAATAATTGATAACATACCTGGTTTAAAAACCATCAACATTAAAATCATGACCACCAAATTCGGAATACCTGATAATACTTCAAGTATACGCTGCATAATCGTATCAACTCGTCCGCCCTTCATTCCCGATACAAGTCCATAAATCACTCCAAATGTTAAGTCAAGTAATGCTGCTGTCAAAGCAATAATTAATGACATACGTGTACCCATCAATAGACGTGATAATTCATCACGACCTAGTCCATCTGTTCCTAAAATAAAATATTCATCTGTTGGAACTTTAGCTTGTTCGTATTTGTTCACTCGAGTTCCACCAATTACTGCTGTCCCATTAAACCCATTAATTGAAACCCCAGGTATTTTGGGTGGTAAATTAATATACTGTGGATTTTGCTTAGTTGGGTTATGTGGTGTGACCCACGTTGAACCAAAAGCAACAATAGCGATAACGATTAATAAAATCATAGAAGTAACCGCTGCTTTATTTTTTTTTAGTCGTCTCCATGAATCTTGCATAAAACTTAAAGAAGGAGCACTAATCTTTTCACTTTCAAATTTTTTTGATGGAGGTAATGGGTTAAATAGGTCTTTTGGTATATCTTTTATATTAATTTTATCCATTAATCTTTTCCTCCTTCTGTCACACGAATCCTTGGATCCACTATTCCATAAAGTAAATCTACTATCAAGATAACCACTACTAACATTGTTGAGAATAAAACTGTAACAGCCATGATAGTTGGGTAGTCATTGGTCATAATTGACTTAACAAATTGTTCCCCAATCCCTGGAATAGCAAAAATATTTTCAACAACTAATGATCCAGTCATAAGAGAAACAGCTAGAGGTCCTAACAATGTAATTAAAGGAATCAAACTGTTTCTTAAACCATGTCTAAAGACAACTTGCATACGACTAAATCCTTTTGCTTTTGCTAGTTCAATATAATCACTACTTAGTACCTCAACCATTTCCGTTCTAATAAATCGGGCAGAATCTGCTAATGGTGACATAGCAAGTGCCAACGTCGGAAGAATCGTTGATGAAAAACCTTCCCACTTGGCAATTGGCAAAATGCCAAGTTTAATGGCAAAAACATATTGTAGTAAAACGGCAAAAACAAAATTTGGTATTGATCTTCCAAGAATAGCTATTAAGGTAGCTATCGTATCAACCCAAGTATTCTGTCGCATAGCTGCAACCGTTCCTAATAATATTCCAACAAGTGTTCCAAAAATAATTGCTTGTGATCCAAGTTGAACAGATGGACCAATGCGCTCTTTTAATAATTTCGATACTGGTTGGTTTTTAAATTGAAAGGAAGTTCCAAAATCACCTTTAGCAACATTACCTATATAAAGTGCATACTGTTCAATTACCGGTTTATCTAAACCAGCTTGCTTATCTAATATTTCCCTTTGCTCAGGAGATAGCTTTTCTTGGTTAGCATATGGTGATCCAGGTAATAATTTCATTAAAAAAAATGTAATCGTTATAATTAACCATAATGTTAACAACATATAGCCTACCCGCTTAAGAAAGTACTTAGCAAAATTCCCCATTTAATTTCCTCCTATTAATTTAAAAACACATTGACTTTTACTTTTCACTTCACTTAAAATAATATTTACTATATCTTTTCAAGAAAGTGGTCATTATGCCTAAAAAAACTATCCTAACTTTACTTTTTTCATACTTCTTTGTTCCAACTTATTATATTATTACAAAAAAACCTATCACAAAAATAACCTTATCTAATGGGTATTTTTTACTAGCCTTACTTTTTTTAATTATTTCAGTAATCATTATCGTACTCTCCTCTGGTTTTTTTGATCGATTTCAAGAGCAAATGCACCAGTTAATTCATCGTAAAAAAAATAGAGAAAAGGAAGAGTTCACTCCCTTTTCTACGACATTCTCTTTTTCTCCAACTTATTGGTTAATAGTTGGTATAGTCCTAGGAGCTAGCAGTTTCCTACTAATAATTTTCTAGTCTAAGTAGTCTAGTGATTGATCTATCATTAGGCTATTTTACTTTGTATGCCCATTTATAATCATAACGAGCGCCTGCTGGATGAACCACTACATTTTTAATTTTTGGTGATCTTAAATGTGCTTCAGCAGATTGGATTAATGGAATCATTCCCATATCTTCCAGGATAATATCTTCAGCATCAACCATATCTTGCCAACGTTTTTCTGGATCCGATACGTCTGTTACACTTGCTGCTTCTACTTTTTTGTCATATTCAGTATTTGAGTATTTTCCTCTATTATATGAACTTCCTGTAACAAATAAATCAACAAAACTACTTGGATCAGCATAATCTGCTACCCAACCACCATACACTGTGCTAAAATCACCGGAGTTAGAACGATCTAAACGAACTGCAAAAGGGACTGGACTTAATTCAACGCTTAAACCATCTAACTCATCTTCAAGTGATCCTTTAATAAATTCAGTCGCTTTTTTAGTCGAATCATCATCTGAAGATAAAATACCTATTTCAAATTTATCTTTTCCTAATTCTTTTTTCGCTTTTTCCCAATAATCTTTTGCTTTTGTTGCATCATAAGAAACTTTATTCTTTGTTTCCTTTGTAAAATCTTTTTTAGTTGTCGGACTATCAGCGACACCATCTGGAACCAATCCTTCAGCAGCCACAGAACCATCTGATAAAATTTGAGTAGCTAATGCTTCACGATTAATTGAATAAGCTATTGCTTTTCTGAAATTTTCATTTTTAAAAGGTGAATCTTTTTTATCTTGATTTAACTCTAAATACCGAACACCCGCTTGTTTGTCAGTCACAAAATCTGGACTATTAGCCATTTGCTGTGCTAACTCTCCATTCAGTTTAATATCTTCAACTTGTCCATCTTCATAAAGACTTAAACTAGTTGCATCAGATTTAACCACACTTACTTTAATCTTATCTAACTTCACATTGTCCTTATCCCAATACGTATCATTTTTTTCATATGACCACTCTGTGTCTGTACCAGGTCCATCAAATTCTGCTAGCACAAAGGGACCATTATATACAGCATTTTCACTTGTTGCAGCATATTTATCTCCATATTTTTCAACAATATCTTGACGTTGTGGTAAGAATGTAGAAAATGATAGTAACTTTTCAAAATAAGGAGTTGGTCTTTCTAAAGTAATTTCTAATTCATAATCTCCAACAGCTTTAATACCTAACTCACTCTTATCTTTTTTACCAGCCGTGATTGCTTCTGCATTTTTAACTGCTCCATGTAAGTAAGCATATTCGGACTGAGTTTTTGGATCAACAGTTCGTTGCCAACCATAAACATAATCTTTTGCTGTAACTGGCTCTCCATCTGACCATTTTGAGTCTTCACGAAGCTTCACCTTATACGTTAGACCATCTTCACTAATTTTTACTTTTTCTTTTGCACCAGCTGGTTCTAACTCTTGTTTATCATTTAACCTGTAAATTCCTTCGTAAACGTTATTTAAAGCAACAGAACTAATTACATCTGTACTCAAGGATAAATCAGCCGTAGGCATCTCTTGTGGTACATTTACTGTAAAAACTTGTTCATCTGCTAATTCCTCTTTCCCACTTGTGCTATCTTCAGTTTTTGCTGTATCATTTCCACAAGCCGCTAACGCTAAAACTGTTACTGACATTAATAAATACTTCATTTTCTTTTTCATCTAGTGCTCCCCCTTTTTAAATTAAAAATAAATTAGATTATTCTAATAATATAATGAATATAATATATGATTGTGATGATAAAATCAATGATATTTCAAATTTAATTTATAAGAGATTTATTTTACTATATTAAAAGACTTTTAAATAATCATTTAGCATAGCATTTCATTTCATAAATAATAAAACTTTCGGCAAAATGAATGTAAACTCATTTTGCCGAAAGTTTTATTATTTATTCTTACCAAATTTTGCTCTAATCCCCCGTTTAACAACATCCATAAATCCAAGCGATTGAACCATTCTTTCTGGATTAACATACTCTCTTATAGCACGTAAGACCATTTTAGGTTTTTTAGAAGAAAAAGTATAGGTTCCATTTTTTTTAGTCTGAATAGCATATCTTGGAATCCATTTACCTTTAAACATAACAGAAGCAATAACATAATCAACTTCTTCCCAAGGTATTTGAATAAATTTTCTTGGATCACGTCCATGATAAAATTCAAACCCCTTATCACCTATCATAATCTCCCCATAATCTGTCAAACCAGTAAATGCTGTTGCATCTATTACTAAATCGATTTTTGTATTAAGAGACTGAACCATCAAGTCACTTCCTTTACTTTTCACTTTTCTTTTAACACTATATCAAAAAATAGCTACTATTTAAAAAAAGAGGCCTATATAAGACCTCTTAAAACTTATTTTTTATAGTAACCCAATCACATGACCTAAGATACCAACAACGAATAAACCGATGATAATAACAATTGGACTTACTTTTTTCTTAAGTAACCACATACAGAAGAATGTTAATAATAATGGTGCTAAACCTGGAATTAATTGATCCAGGTTATTTTGTAATGTTGTCACTTTAACATCACTTAACGCTCTACCTTGTGCGACTTCTTCAAAAGCTTGTCTAACGCCTGCCATACCACTTGGTAGATTAGCCCAATCAACAAAAGCTCCTTTATCAAGAGGCACTTTGGAAACAATTGGTTTAAAGTCTATTGATACCCAACGTTCTACTAAGGCTGCTAAGACAAACATCCCTAAAATAGAAGCACCTTTTGTCACATCTTGTAATAAACCACCTGATAAGTCATCTGTAATTTTTGATCCAGCACGGTAACCAAATTCTTGTGTGTACCACATAAATCCCCAACGAATTAAGTTCCAAGCCACAAAGAAAATAATTGGACCAAGAATACTACCACCTAATGCAAGAGATGCACCAAGCGCTCCAAGCATTGGACGTAGCGTAAACCAGAAAACAGGATCTCCAACACCGGCTAATGGTCCCATCATCCCAACTTTAACCCCTTGAATTGCCACGTCATCAATTTCAGATCCATTAGCTCTTTCTTCTTCTAAAGCCAATGTTACACCTAAAATAGGAGAAGCAATATATGGATGTGTGTTAAAGAATTCTAAGTGACGTTTTAATGCGTCTGATTGTTCTTCTTTTGTTTTGTATAATTTTTTGATTGCTGGAATCATTGAGAATGCCCAACCACCATTTTGCATACGTTCATAGTTCCAAGAACCTTGGATAAATGTTGAACGCCAAGCAACAGTCAAGCGATCTTTTTTTGATAGTTCTATCTTTTCTGCCATTTTTTCTTTCCTCCTAAATTAGTAATCATTTAAAATATCGCCTAATGGGTCACCTGTGTTACTTCCTCCACCTGAAGATGAAGAACCACCCATTTTAGATAAGTTAATATAAATTAACGCAAATGCCACACCTAATGCACCTAATCCCATTAACGTAATATCAGAAACTGCGGCAATAACAAATCCCATTGCAAAGAATGGCCATACCTCTTTTGTTGCCATCATGTTAATAACCATAGCGTAACCTACCGCTACAACCATTCCCCCACCAATTGCCATACCTTCAGTTAACCAAGCTGGCATTGATTCTAAAAAGTGTTGCACCGTTTCAGCTGGAATAAATAAAAGTGCTGCAGCTGGAATGGCAATACGAATTCCTTGCATACATACAGCCATAATGTGTAAGCGTTCAATTTTACCCATATTTCCTTCTTCGGCTGCTTTATCCATCATATGAACGATTGGTACAGCTAATGTACGGACAATCATTGTTAAGAATAATCCAGCGACTGCTAATGGAATAGCGACTGCGATTGATGATGACACTGCATCTTTAACAGAAATTGATTGAGCTCCTAATGCTTTAACTAAAATAATAGCAGATGCTACTGAAGCAAGTGCTGCATCTGGTGCCACTGCTGCTCCAATATTTGCCCAACCTAGAGCGATCATTTGTAATGATCCTCCTAAAAGAATTCCTGCTTCCAAGTGACCTGTAACTAATCCAATTAATGTACATGCAATCAATGGTTGATGAAATTGAAATTCATCTAAAATACCTTCCATACCTGCGAAAAAGGCTACAATAATAACTAAAATGACTGATATAACAGACATGATATCCCTCCTATAAATGTTTTATTTTCCTAAATCAGTTTTTGCTTTTTTAACCAACTCATCCATATTAGCTCGTGAATCATTTGGTACTTTACGAACATCAAATTTAACACCATCAGCTTTTAATTGCTCAAAAGCTTTAACGTCATCTTGTCCCATAGAAAGGACTTTATTTACTACAACTTTTCCAACAGAGTGGGCAAGTGACCCAACATTTACTTCGTCAATCTTCACGCCACCATCAATAACACGAACAACATCTGCCGGATTTTCAAATAACAATAACGCACGTGTTCCACCAAAACGTGGATCTTTTGCAATTTCTATCATTTTTTTCACGGGAATAACATTTGCTTTTACTCCTGGTGGTGCTGCTTGTTCGATTAGTTTCTTACGTAAATCATCTTTTGCAACTGAATCCGATACCACAATGATACGTGTTGGATTGGTTGCTTTTGTCCAAGCTGTTGCCACCTGACCATGTAATAATCGTGAATCAATACGTGCCAACACAAATTTGATTTTCCCATCACCAATGACTGTTCCTGGTGGGATTGAACCCATTTGTGCTTCTGGTTGAGCAACTTCATTTTTCTCTTCTTCTGGTTCAAGTTCTTCTGGGCGAACTTTGATTCCATCTTTTCCTGTTGTTACAATTTGAGACGCGATTTTATGAGCGCTTGTTTCTGATAATCTCATCGCATATGCTTCAATTAACATTGGTAAGTTTAATCCGCTGACAATTGCCCAATGGTCCTTATGTTCTTCAAATAGTGTATTTGCTTGATTAAATGGTGTACCTCCCCATAAATCAACTAAAAAAAGGACTTCCTCTTGCTGATCAAATGTGTCAATTGCTTCGATAATTTTTCTTTTAACATCATCTGGACCTTCACTAGGCATCAATGTAACGGCTTTAACATTTTCTTGTTCACCAAAAATCATTGAACCAGATTGCAAGATTCCTTTAGCAAACTCACCATGACTTGCTAAAATAATTCCAACCATATTTGTGACCTCCTATTTTATATCATTTTCTTTTTGTCAGTTTTTAATTGATTCTTTTTTAATAAATGAATCAAATCAACAGGACTATCAGAAACAACTTTTCTGACATCAATAGTTATTCCTTGATTACTTAAAAAAACAAAAGCTTCCTCATCTTTGTCATCTATTGCCACAGCGTTGGTTATCATATGTTTACCAGTTTGATAACTCATTCCACCAACATTGAGTGTTTCAATTTTCACACCAGATTCTACCACTTTTTTAACGTCTGAAGGATTCGTAAATAATAGCATTGCTTTAATAGAATCATTAAATCGTGGATCATGATAGATTTCTATCATTTTTTTCACTGGAATCACATTAACAACAATGTTAGGTGGTGCTGCTTGAATAAGTAATGTTTTTCTAAGGGCATCCTGTGCCACATCATCACTAACAACAAGAATACGATTTATTTTTGAATGTTTTGTCCAGACTGTAGCAACCTGTCCATGAATCAATCTGTCATCAATACGAACTAATCGAATATCCATATGATGCCTCCTTTTCTTCATTTTAAACATTCTATAAATATATAAGCAAAATTCATGCCAACTTTTCAAAAAACTATTAAATCAGTTAATAAAGCACAAAAAAGATACACTTAGAACAGTGTATCTTTAGTGTATATATACTATAAACTTAATTGATTCTCTATAATATTGACAACATACACTAACTCATCATTTGGTATTTCTAGCTGAAACAATTGTTCTAATAAACTTAGACTTGATTTTAATGAATCAATATAGTTCTTGTTCTCTAATTGATTTAATTCTGAGGTAGTTGCTGACAGCGTATCATTTCTTAATATGCGTTCAACCATTCCAGATAAGTGCATGGTTAAAGAGATATAAAAAGAATACTCTTTTTTATTTGATAAAATATTTCGATCAACCTTCTGACAAATTGTCCACAATGGCTCAATTAATTTAGTCGCATTAATAAAAGTGTAATAATCATTAATATAATCTACACATGTTTTTTTAGCCTTATCTTCAGTTAACGTAAATTCTTCGTCAGATGTAAATGTATGAGATACGATATTTCCAATAAATGACGGACCTTCTTTAGAAAATAGTTGATCCATTGTAATAAACGGAACGGATAAATTAGGATTCTTAATTCCTGTACTTGCTAATAAATGGTATTTTTCCTGTACCAATGGTAATGTCGTTTCTAAATCTACTATTGACATTGTGATTACGTCAATATCTTCTTCCATATATAAAGTAAGGTAATCATTGATTAATTCCTTCATTCGCTGTGCTGTCCCTTGCCCCGATGCACAAATAGCCAATATTGCTTGTGGTTTGTCCTTTTCAACGCTTACTTCAGATGTATCCTTTGCATGGTATCCGTGAAAATAACTTAGAGATTGATATAAATCTGTTAAATCTCCTTCAAGTAAACTCGCTTTTCTACCGGCTTCCAAAACTAATGCTGTTGTCACCATGTCAATAATTTTAACATTAATAGCAGTTTTTTCTTTTATATCCTCTGTAAAAGTTGTCAAAGATCCCATATCTACTAGCAACAATACTCCGCTTCCTTCATCTACTTCACTTACTTCATGTATGACTTTATCTAATGCTTCAGTAGGAGACATGTCAAGAGGCATATCTACGGCACGAATATTATTTACTTTTAACAGCTGACTGACAACTTCCACCATACTTGAAGCAGTACTTCTACCATGAGCTGCAACAACAATCCCTATTCTCCCATCCTTCGCTGATTCATTTAAAGAAATCAACAAAACAGTTAAATAATTGATTTCAGATTGAGGCAATATAACCTGATGTTCCTCTTCAATAATTTGCTTAAACACTTTTGCCACATGATGTTCTTTCGGATATGTTTCTATCATTTTAATGATATTTTCATCATTTCCAGTTTCTATTTGGATACCTTCTTTATAACGATTCAAAAAAGAGCTAATGTGAAGGCCAATTGCATATAAAAAATTTTGTTCAAATTTGTAACCTGCTTGTTCCACAGCGTATTGATACAACATACGCGTTGTTTTAATAACTTTACTATCAATGATTTCTCCTAATTTATTTTCTGAATCAAAATTAAAGCCATGATTACGGTAAAATGATTTCAAGTGAACGTTAATATCCGTTGTAATAAAATGATTGATGGCTTCTTGGTTAAACCCATCTTCTTTTAATAATGCTGCTTTATCACCAATGATTTCATATAAATTATAAGGTAGTTCATAACTATCCCCTTCATAAGTCTCAAACGATTCATTAGGCGAAATTATCATTTTTGATTCTAATAACTGTGTCAACTCAGCCATTGTATGTCGATCACTGGCTAAATGTACGAGTCCTTCTTTTATCCCATCATTTAATTCATCCATCGTAATCGTGACATCCTGTTGATCCATGTGTTTTAAAAATGACTGTGCCGTGACAAGTTGAACATTCGATTTCAATTGCCCTACATTTCCATATGACACACTTCCAATCAATGCTTTTATCACGTCTTCCGTTAAAATAATTCGTCGATTAATACGTTGTGCTTCAATAATCATCATATTTTTTACTAATTCGACTTTTTCTTTTGCACTTCTTTCCTTAAAGTTTGGAAGTTTAATAGTAATAGGAATTCGCCTAACAAATGTATTCAACAGAGCTGAGTTAGGGTCTTCTGTTGTGGCACAGATAATACGGACATTTGCTTCTCTTGTTTTAGTCGACTCTCCTAATTTTGAATATTTTCCATTATCCATAAAATAAAAAATCATTTCTTGTCCCTCTGGTGGCAATCGATGAATTTCATCTAAAAATAAATACCCATTATTTGCTAAAGTCATCAAACCATCTTTTTCTTCATCTGCTCCTGTAAAAGCTCCCTTTATATGACCAAATAAATGACTCATTAATAATTCTGGATTACTAGCATAGTCTGCACAATTAAATACTACTAATTCTTTATTCTCATCTATTATCTGTTGCTGTTTAGCATATTGAAACATAGTATGAGCAAAGTAGGTTTTTCCAGATCCTGTTGGACCTGTAATCAAACAATTTAATCCATTTGGTGGATATAAAATAGCCGCTTTTGCTTGCATGATAGCATTCTTCATACTACCCTTAATGCCAATAATTCGTTTAAAAATATCATCAGAATAAATTAAATTAGATTTAGAAAGTTTTGTCGCATCAGTTTCTTCTTGATAACTTGGAACATACTTTGATAGGGGTTCATGTTGAAAAATCGATTTGACAACATATCTGACTGGCCTACCATCTAACTTTTCTACAATTCCTTCTCTTACTAATGTATTTAGATCTTTACTAGCATTACTACGCTGAATTTTTAAAAATTCAGCAACTTCTTTTGTTGTAACTCCAGATTCGCTAGCTAAATTGGTAGGGGAAAGATTCTTTGTTTGGTTAACAACATAATTATAAACCTGATCAATTCGTTTCATTTGTTTCCTCCTATAAATGATACACTAATATCATTGTATACTAGTGTATTATTACAGCAAAATTAAAATCGCTTTTTTATGTCTCTTTTATATAAAACGATTGTAAAAAAAACTAATCTCTAAAAAAAGAGACTCGATTATCGAGACTCTTAAAACACTAATTATTTAACAAATTTCGCTGATTGTTCTCCAGCTTGACGACCAAATACAATGATATCACCGACTGAATTTCCACCAATACGATTACTTCCATGTAATCCACCAGTCACTTCTCCTGCAGCATACAATCCAGTAATTGGTTGATTGTCTTTATTCAGCACTTCTGTTTTATCATTGATTTTTACACCACCCATTGTGTAATGGATACCTGGTGCGATTTTAATAGCATAGTATGGACCTTTGTTTAACTCATTATCCATACCAGTCTCACGAGAAAATTCTTTATCAGATTTTGCTTCTACTGCTTTGTTCCAATCAGTCACAGTTGTATCAAGTGTTTTACCATCCATATCAATTTCTTTAGCTAATGCTTCAATTGAATCAGCAGATTTTACAAATCCTTGTTTTTCATAAAAGTTAATTGCTTTGACTCTTTCTTTCACTCCAGCATCAAAAATTAAGTAAGCGGATTTTTCAGGTAAAGCTGTAATAGCAGCAGATACATTATCACGTGTGCCCATTTCATTTGTGAATCGTTTACCTTCTTGACTAACTAAAATACCACCTTCACCACGAACAGCTTCACCGATCAATACTCCTTTGTCTTGTTGAACAGTTGGGTGAATTTGGATTTGATCCATATCAACTGTTTGTCCTCCAAGTTTTTCAATCATGCGAATACCATCACCGGTACTGCCTTCTTGATTTGTTGTGACATACCCTTTAAGTTCAGGTTTTTCTTTTTCTAGCATTTCTGGATTAGCTCCATATCCACCAGTTGTCACAACAACAGCTTTACCATGCACTTCTTTTTCTTTGCCTTCAACCGTTACTTTAACGCCATCAACTGTTGAATCATTTTCTAAAATCTCCGTTACATCAGCGTTAACAAAAATTGGAATGTCTTTTTCATGAATATTATTTAATAATCCATGAACTAAGTATTCACCAACTGCTGATCCATCTTCAGGTCTATGAGTTCTTTTTTCACTCATCCCACCAGTGATAGTCAAGTTGTTTAATTTAATACCCATTGAATCTAACCAATCAATGGCACTTGCTGAATGATCAACATAGTAACGTAATAATTCTTTATCGTTTGTTCCGTGTCCACCTTTAAGTGTTTCTTCATAGAATTTATCATTTGAATCTTTAATGCCAGCTTCTTTTTGATATTTTGTTTCTGAAGCATTCATTCCACTTGAAGCTTTCATTGTGTTCCCACCAGCTACTGGCATTTTTTCTAAAATAACTGGATTTTTACCATCTTCTTTAGCTTGTAGAGCCGCTGACATTCCTGCTCCACCAGCGCCAACAATAATAATATCATACTCATTTTTTAAATCTTTCGGATCAGTGTATTTTTGTTCTGACGCACCAGATGTAACATCTGATGTACTTGATTTTGTTGATGTACTTTGTGCTGTTTTATCAGCTGTTTTTTGTCCCCCACAACCAGATAGCATCATTAAAGTAGCAAAACTAATGGTTAATGATTTGAATAGTTTACTTTTCATAAATCTAATCCCCTTTTTTAATTGTTAAATTACTAACATGCTTAGAAAATAATACCCTAAATCTGCTATTTTAACAACAAAAAGTTTAACGATTATTTCACAACTTATTCTTTTTTAATGAAGATAAGGCTTTTTTCATTTGTTATTTAAAAAAGTATTTTATTTAATCTATCATAACGTATTTACATTGATATATGCTCTTAACTAATTTATCCAATTCTTCGTAATCTCTTAAAGTTAACGGAAAATCAAAATATTGGATCGTTGAAGCCATACAGCCATTGCAATCAAAAATATTTGAAACATTTGTTAATATAACATCTGCTTCTTTAGCGTCACATGTATCAATAAATTCAATATGGTATTTTCCAGAATAACGATATGTAATATCTCTTTCTAATAACGTTTTCGTTAAATATGGCAAATCACATTCTAATAAAATACAAATGGTCGGTTCAAAATAGGTCAATGGTTTAATCATAGAAAATAATAGCATGTATTTTTGAACTAAAAAACGCTTTTGTAAAAATATCGAATCATTAGTTTGATTATAAACCTTATCCACTAGACAATGTAACTCTGAATATAGTACGGTGTATTTTTCCTGTGTATCATCCAACATATAACGTCCATCCATTGTCAAAGATACATGATGAAATAATTTACAAAATAGATGGGTACAAAACGTTGTTAGAAAAAAAGACTCATAATAGTTTTTGGGAATAGGCAATAGTTCTTGATGGAATGTCTCAACCAGTGAGTTGGTTACAGCAAATACATCCGAGTTATTTTTTTTATGATAAGCCAACACTTGTCTTGTTAAATTGTCACATTGATAGATATTCATTCTAAGTTGAATTAGTAGTAAATAAAAATAAATTTCAGCTGTTAATTTTTGCTGTCTTTTTAAAAAAAGAAGTTCTAAAAAGGGAGCTTGATTTAAAATCTGATTAATATTGACATAATCTTTCCATTCAGCTTCAAATGTAACTACGTGATTTTTGCCTAATCTGAACAAATTAATAGCTAGCATATAAGCAAGTTGTTTCCTTTGTGTTTGAGTCAAACACATCTCTAATGCTTGATTCAACTCATCGACTACTTCATAAACCTTTAATTGACTAACTTGTTTAAAGGGCCAGTCATTTCCTTTAAAACCATACCATGTTAAATAATAAGTCAACAATCGAATTTGTTTTTCTTCTCCCACTATCCTAAAATTAATATTGGATAAAGACAAATGATATCTTTTCAAATAATGACGAATTTTTTTAAGTCCTTTTCTGACCTTACTCTCACTGATAAAATGATCCATTGAATACTTGGTCACTGATTGGAACTCTTCAAAAAATATTTGTTTTAACATCATAAAAGTTTCATCTTGTTCTAAGACTAATTGTTTAAATCGATTCAATCCTTGACCTTTAGGGGTTTCTAGGTAGACACCTCTATATTTTTCGTAACTTAAATACAATCTGTCCTCTTCTTTTTCGTCTTTATTAAACTGTTCAATGCAATCTTTTAATTGAATCACATAGCGTTGAATGGTTCTTTCCACAACATTCAATTTTTCACTAATATCATGCATGCTATACCATTCATTTTTTTCTGATATGATTGAAAAAATAGATAAAATATTTCGACTATTTGCATCTAATAACATAAATAAATCTGTTTCCATATTTCAATAGCTCCTATATCTTATGACAGTAAACAAAGTGACAGACCAAGTAAAAGGTACAAATTAAGCGGAATAATTTTCATTACCCCGCCCAATATCTATTTATTTAAAAAAGATGTCGACTAAACTGTCATTTATTTTTTAGTCCCATTCATCAACAAGATTGTCTAATTCTTTTTCGTTATAATTATCGTATTTATCAATTTCATGTAAAATCTTTTTAATTTCATGAATGGCTTTCTTTTCTTCAAACCAGCATTTTACTGATTTTTCATGACCTTTTTCCATTTCATCATTAATTTTAGCTAGTGTTTCATCAAGATTGCATAATACATCAGAAATCTTATTAATAGCTTTTTCTTCTTTTTTAGCAAAATCTGTCATTTGTTATCACTCCTGTTTGATTATTTTTGTAATTCTAAAGGTAATTTAACATCATAAGTGTGTTCCACTTTATCACTGTCATCACCTTTTTTGTGTCCATCAAAAGTTAATTTGATTTCTTTGACTTGGTCAGCTTGATCTAATTTATCGAAAGTGAAGTAAACATGGCCGTCTTTTTGTTTATCTTTAGCAAAAATATCTTCCCAGTAATCTCTGAAATGTTTACCTGTAATTTCTGTGCCATCCTTTAATACTAAGACAGCGTCACTTGGATGAATGCTAACATCTTCTTTTCCATCATTTTTCAAAGTGAAGTCCATAGACATTAAACCTTTGTATTCATTGTTTTCTTTATCTTTGTATTTATCTACTTCGACAATTTTCACTTTATCGATTTTAAAATCGACATTTTCCCAGCTTTTATCTTGCCAATCAGTATCATATTTTGCTTCTAGTTTTACTTTAGGATCATTGTCCCCTTTAATGATTTCTTTAAATGAACCATCATCTTTTAAGCTAACACTTTCGACATCAACTTTTTCACCATCTTTTAATGTTTCAGTTGTAGATGATACTGTACCTGCTTCAACGGTTCCTTTTACTTCTTCTTTAGAACCGCATCCACCTAATAGTAATAATAATGTTGCTCCGACAGTGACACTTAATAATGCTGTTTTTTTCATAATTGTTCCTCCTGAATTTAACTAATGTCTAATAAGAATTAGTTATTTAATTAATTTACAATATATATTATATTTTTTAATTTTATCTAATTTATGAATAATATTTTCTGTTTTTTAGATACATTATGAAATACAATTTCACAATTTATTCATTATCTAATTAATGCTCAGGTTTCACCGTTGTTTTAACCGGTTCCTTATGACATAAAATTCTTGCTTGACTTAATTCTTTTATCGCTGCATTAAAATCCTTTGCAAAAGCGTTTGCCATATTTTGACCCATATCTGCACGACACACAAATCGTTGAACAATCGTGTCTTGCATATCCTTAGGAAATGGATAAGATGGAACTTGCCATCCTCTCATTTGTAAACGATCAGACAAGTCATACAGTGACCATTCTACATTAGCATCCTCTTTTAACGTGAAACAAACGATTGGTAAATTTTCTCCTGTATTAAACATTTTAAAAAGTCCAGTTTCTTCAACGGTTTTAGCTAAAGACATGGCTACTTTTTTTGTTCGCTCGTGGATTTCTTTGTATCCATTAAACCCAAAGCGGTAAAAATTATAATATTGCCCAATAATTTGGCTAGCACTTCTAGAAAAATTAATCGCCATTGTTGGCATAACACTACCTAAATAACTCACTTCAAAAACCAATTCTTTTGGTAGATACTCTTCGTCTTTCCATAACACCCATCCAACACCAGGATAAACTAAGCCGTATTTATGACCAGATGAATTGATAGAAACCACATTTTTCAATCTAAAATCCCACAATAAATCTGGTTCGATAAATGGTACAAATAAACCACCGCTTGCTGCATCCACGTGAATCACTAAGTCTTGATTGTGTGTTTGATTGTATTCTTCAACCAGCTCATCTAATTTTTTAATATCGTCAAATTTTCCAGTATAAGTAATACCTAAAATACCGACAATCCCAATCGTATACTCATCAACATAGTCCATGACAGTATCTGTGTTGATACTTAAATGCTCACTATCAACTGGGACTTCACGCATTTCAATATCCCAATATACACAGAATTTTTCCCAACATACTTGATAAGCTGATGAAATAACTAAGTTTGGTCGTTTTGCATTGATATCTAATCCATTTTTCTTAGCACGATCTCGCCATCTAAATTTCATCGCCATCCCACCGAGCATACAAGCTTCACTTGAGCCAACAGTTGAAGTCCCCATCACACGATCTCGGTTTGGTGCATGCCATAAATCAGCAATCATTTTCACGCATTTTTGTTCCATAGCTGCCGTTTGGGGATACTCAGATTTATCAATAGCATTTTTTTCCATTGTTTCTGCCATAATAGCCGTCACTTCTGGTTCCATATAAGTTTGACAAAATGTCGCCAAATTTTGTCGAGCATTTCCTTCATTGATTAATTCATCTTTTATTAATCGATAAGCAATAGATGGATTGATTGGATCCATTCTCATTTTATCTAACATTACTGCTTCTTCTGATGCATTTGATCCAAAGATTGGTACAACTGATTGATTTTTTTCGCTAGTCATAACTAGACCTCCTAATTTTCATTCATATATATGTAAACGAGATAACAATCTCATTTAGGCAATAATTATTTTTCTAATGCTTGTAATTTTTGATTATCATTTAAAGCAGAGATATTTTCTAAATGTTTTCTTTGTAAGTAATCCATTGAAAATCTTAAAAGTATCACAAAGAAGATAAAGATACATAATAAGGTGATAATACTTCTATTAAACATTGGTGCGCCAATCCCTCTTGAGATGGCTTCTCTAAATCCGTAAATGGAATAGGTCATTGGTAAATAAGGATGGATGGCATTAAAGAAACTATTCTGTAATGGTAATGGGAATGTTCCTCCAGCTCCTCCAAGTTGTAACACCAATAAAATCATCGCAACAAATCGACCTGGATTATCAAATGTCATCGCTAAAAACATAATCAAGAACATGTAACTCCATGCCGTTACAATTCCCACTAGATAAAGTTTGCCAACTTGATCGACGGGTAATTTTAATAACAACATGATAGTCGCTTCGATAATTGCCATAATCGTTGATACGACAAATCCCATCGCGACTTTACTTAACCACCAATCGCGACTGGATTGACCTTCCATTGAAACACGTCTGATTGGGAAGATAAAGTTGAATACAATACAGCCAACAAATAACGCAAGTGACATAATGTATGGTGCTAATGCTTGACCATAATTTTTTACTTTACTGTATTCAATATTTTTTAATCCTGTTGGTGCTGCGAACATTTTGACGTTTTTATTATTAAATTTCAAACGACTAACTAATTTATCTGCTTGTGTTAAAGCACTTGCCATTGTTGTTGCGCCAACTCTTAGTTGATTGGCTCCACTCATTAATTTCGGTGTGTTATCGGTTAATTTTGTGAGTCCTTGGCTTAATTCATTGGCTCCACCATCTAAACGTGTAACGCCTGATATTAATTCTGGCATTTTACCTGACATCGTGTTTAATCCATTTGTTAAGGCATCACTTCCAGCTGACAAACGATTAATACCATTTAACGCAACAGGTGCTTCATTCACTAGGTTATCCACTTGAGATAATCCTGTTTCTAATTCATGCAATACATTTTGAGTGTTGGCTAAATTAACATTGTTACCAAAGCTTTCTAATAAATCAGTGGTTCCTGCTTTTATATTTGAAATGGATTCTTTCATTTCTCCTGTATTTTCTGACAATCCCTTAGCTAATTGACTCATCATTGTTGCTTGTTGTGATAATGATTTTGCTTGCTGACTTGCACCATTTAGTCCTGTTTGAACTTGACTAACGATACCATCAATGTCAGCTGAAGAACTTTTAATATCTGTCACTAATTGTGTTGAGAAGCTAGTAACTTGCTGTGATAGTTGTGCAATCAACTCTTGTTTAATATCATCACTTATTCGGCTATTTTGTTGAATGATACCTTCTAATACTTGTTCAAATTGTTGTGTGTCCTGAGAGACTGTCTGATTGATTTTTCCAATCACTTGGCTAAACCCTGATAATTGATTACTTAATCCAACTAAATCAGCTGATAAGGCAGTTGATACACTAGAAACTTCACTCAACTCTTTTGAATCATTTAAAACTGATTCAACTTGTTGATTAATCTTTTCAATATCTTGTTTTAACAAATTAGCTGAAGATCCTGATAAACTGGCTTCCACATTTCTTAAACTGGCTTCTAACTCTTTTGTACCATTTAGTAAATCTGTCACACCACTTCCAACTTCATTTAATTTCCCTGAGAGTGGTTGAAGTTTGTCATTGACTTCGTTTAGTCCATTAGATAATTGTGTCGCACCATTTTGTAATTCCGTTACCCCGTGTTTTAACGGAGAAACATTAGACGCTAACTCATTTACACCATTTGCTAATGTATTTGAGCCATTAGCTGCAGTAGACACACCATTCGTATATTCACCCAAACCGTTATCAAGTTTTTTACTGCCTATTGCAAGTTCTTTTGAGCCATTCGTCAATTTTATCAAATCTTGTTTACCCTTTTGACCAAGTGCTAAAGCTGTTTTAACATAAGCTGCGGTCACACTTTCTCGCACTTTCGCTTCCAACTCTTTCGCGCCAATTTGTGCCATATCCAATCCAATATAATTTAGCGAACCATTTGTTGTGTACTGAATTTCCATTTGATTAGGAGAAGGATTTAAAAGACTCGTCGCATTTTTTGAAAAATCTTTTGGAATCGTGACAATCATGTAATATTTCAAGTCCTTCATGCCATCCATTGCTTGCTTTGCATCAACAAATTCCCATTTAAGTTGTTTGTTATGTTTCAATTCATCAATGACACTCTTCCCAACATCAACTTTTTGGCCTAACATCTCAACTGGTTGATCTTCATTTACCACGGCAACAGGTAAATGGCTCGAACGGTTATATGGATCCCAAACAGATTTATCAAATACACTCGAATATAATATCGGAATAAAACAGATAGCTATCACAGAAATTAATAGTATTTTATTATGAAATAACTGTTTAAATTCCTGTTTAATCATTTGCACGTTAATCACTTTCTTTCTTTATTAGTTAAATTAATTGAATGTTTTTTGCCATATATGTGATAGAACACAAATGGTAACAATACGGTTATAACAGAACTAAAAGCTAATGTTATTAAGTAGGTTTTCGCTTCATTTGCTTTTAATTCACTTGGCGCAATAAAGGAAGAAACTAATGCTAATAAAGACATTCCCATACCCAAACTTGCTAACAACGCTTTTACTTTTCTTCCTCCTGGTACTTCATAAGCTCTTTTTAATCCTTGATTTGATTTCTTAAAAATTAAAACGAAATACCCAATAAAAAATAATAAATAGCCACATAAATAAATCACGACTGTCAATGAAATGGCTGTTAAAAATGACACAGCATTTCCTCCACCACCAAAAGTTAAAACGGCAGCCCAAATGGTAACAATCACTCCTTGAATGATTAATAGTGTTGTTGGTACCCCATTTTTATTTATTTTTTGACAATTTTTTGGTAGTAGTCCTTGATCGGCAACATAACGCAGGCCTTCTGTTGGACTGACAATCCATGAACTAACTTGAGCTAACACACCAAAAGCCAACATAATCGCAAGTATTTCAACTAGCCAAGACAATTCTGGATGACCTTTTAAAATGAGAACTTCAAACGCTTGAATGACCCCACTATTAAGAGATAGATGTTTAACCGGTACAACCATTGAAACAGTCGTGCCACCAATAGTACTTAATACGATTCCTGTAATAACTAAGTAAATCATCATTAACGGATAATTCTTTTGTGGATTATCAAGTGATTTAATATGTGAGGCGGATGCTTCCACTCCAACATAAGCTAAAATAAAGGTCACTAAAGATGAAAATGTCTGCTTATTAGGAAAAAATGACTTATCTAAAAATGAATGTGTTACAGCATGACCTGTAGCAACATATTTAATGGTAAAAATCAGTAGAACTGTAACTGGAATAATAATCCCAATTACAAATCCAGCTTTTGCAATTTGAGATGTGGTTTTTGTCCCTTTAAATTGTAAAAATGTTAATAACCAAAAAATTAAAACTACCACTAAAAATTTAATGAGCTTATTATCATTCATCTCTGGAAACTTCAGTGCATATGATAAAGCCCCTATGATAAAATAACTCATCGTCACAAAACCAACTGTGATTTGAAACCACTGGAAGAAAATAGCCGCAAAGCCAAATTTTTCCCCTAAAGTTTTACCTACCCATCCAAAAATTCCTCCTCCATCAAATGCCTCTACAGTACCAATTTCTGCTGCACATAAGGCAACTGGTAAAAACCAGAATAGACCACATACTAATAAGAAAAAAATAAGTGTCTTCCCCGATTCAGCGAACGTTGGGTACTCATAGACTGTGATAAATAACGAAGCCGTCATGGCAAAAAAACTGAATAAAGATAATTTTTTTGTATTCTGCATGATTTAAATCCTCTCTACTAAACATTAGAAATAATTGATTTGTTAAATCTCTTTACAATACGTCAAATATCAAATAGCATTGTAAGTGCTGATATTATTAACCTATCTTCTATCTCTATAGCAACGATAAGTATATCGCTTAATTCATACTTAACTTAGAACATCTAATGAAAAGAAAACTAAAAAACTTTGATTTTATTGACCTAAAATCAATTTTTATGCGAATTGTCTTTTTTTATAAAACAGATTATACTTGTTTCATTAGTATGTCTGATTTATTTTCTTGAAAGGAATGAAATCATTGATTGATTTATTACTTGAACCCAAAATAAAAATGACTATCTCTGTCATTAATATCATTTACAATCATTACGATTGGACACAAACGTCCTACCTATCTAAAGAATTAGCAATCTCTGAAAGGACAGTCCAACATTACATAAAAGATATTTTAGAAAGAAAAAAAGAGTATGATTTAATAACAGAAAATCAACTTTCTATTGATTATCTAAAAATTAAAGGAATAAAAATTACTGACTATTCAAATGACTTTGAAGATTTTAAAAAATTCGTGGTTCAAAGTAGTCAAACTATGATCCTATTAAACGACATCATTAATCAACGAATCGTCTCCGTAACAAACTATTGCCAAATACATTTTTTAAGTGAAACAACAGTTAGAAAAAATCTCAAACGAATTAGAGAAGCCTGTCACGTTTATGGAATTGATTTAGTTCATTTAAAATTAGTTGGTGACGAACGTAAAATAAGATATTTCATTGCTTTATTTGATACAATGGTTAGTCGAAATGCTTATTTTTTACTCGACGGTATAAATTATGAGGAACTAAAACAGAACTTTGATGATTTTTTAAAAAAAGCAAATTTTCAAATATCTGATGTTAAAAAGCAAAAAACGATCAATATTTTTTTAATTCATTTACAGCGAATTGGTTTCAATCAACTTATTATCATTAGTGATAAATTCAATCGCTTTCTAGCTTCTCATCCTATCTATCCTTATGTTGAAGAATTATTCCATCATTATTACGTTTTTAATCAAAAAGAAATTGCTTATTTTTTCTATATTATGACACTTGATGAAGAGCTAAATAGAAAACAGAACACCAATCTTGTTTACAATTTTTTTAATGAAAATCAATTAGAACTAATGACAATAACTGATTTAATTTTTTGTGATTTATTTCCATTATTTCGCCCCTTATCAGATGAGGATATTTACTTAATGAAGAGAGATATTTTCTATACTAGTTTTGTTACAATGGTATTTAATCAATTGGTATTCGAATATAAATATGGTGTCACTGTTCACTATGATTTAGAACAATACCCTATCATCACTGCAAAATTTACAAAGGTTATCAAAAAACATTTGATTGAAACAGGCTTTATATCGAATAGTCAACTAACGATTCTTTTACAACAATATTTTTTTCGTTTTCTTTATTTTGTTGATTCAAAACACCTATATAAAGTCGTATCGATTCATATAGAACCAGCATTTGACTATCTGCACCAAAAGCAAATGAAAGAATATTTGGATTTATATTTTAATCATCAAATAAACTATCAAGACTCTTACTCAAAAGAGCGGACAGATATTGTCTTAACTCCGTTTCATGAAACAAGTGAACATTCGCTCTACACAGGTACACCCATTATTATGGTAAAATTTCCACTTAACCTAACCTTTCTTCAAAAAGTAGAGACCATCATTAAAGAAAAACAAAAAAAAGACGAAGAATGAATTCATTCTCCGCCTTTTTCTTTTGCGTACTGTTCAATGACTGCTTCAATTTCTAATAATATGGGATGTGTCAGATAATCTTTTTTTAAAAAATAAAATAAACGTTTATAATTCACACCCAATTCTTGATATGGCATATGTTTAGAAACTGACACACGTGAAATAATACTTTTTCCAATACCTTTTTCAAGTAATCTCACAATCATTTCATTATTTTTTACACATAAACGCTTTGGTTGAATATTTTCTTGTAAAAAATAACGCTTGGTATAATGATATACACCTGAAATATCTTCCCGGCACAACCACAGATCACTCTCAAGATTACCAGCAATCACCAACTCATCTGTTAAAAACTCTTTTCGACATACAGGACCTGTTTCCAATGGTTTTTCAATAAATCCAAAATGCGCTCGATGCTGTAAGACATTTTCCAGAACTTCTTCGGAATTATGCATATCAAGTTCAAAATATACTTCAGGAAATCTCTTAACTAACCGACTCATTAAATCAGGTAAGTAATAGATAGAAAAAGTATTCGATGCACTAATAACACATTTTACTGGATTATTTCCAACCTGTTTAATCAATCTCTTGGTTTCTAACCAGTCATCTTCTAAATTTAATAGCCTTGTATACAGGATAGTTGCTTCTTTTGTTGGAGACATCTCCTGTTTCGTTTTTCTAATAAACAATTTACAATTTAGTTCTTCTTCTAATTGTTTCATTTGACTAGAAACAGCCGGTTGTGAAATGAATAAATTTTCAGCCGCTTTTGTAAAGTTTCTCGTCTCGTATGCTTCTTTAAATGTTAAAAACAATTTAAACATCTTTACACCTACTATTTGTTTTTGTAATAGTTAATATTCTAACTATTTATTTTTAAAATGTAAACTAAACCAGTATAATCAAATTATGTTAACTTTGGAGGAATGAATATGAAACAATTGAAACAAACTATCTACCCTGGTCTTCTCTTATCCCTAGCGATTGCTAGCGTATCAAAAATACTCGCCATATGGTTACCTTCACTCGGAGCTGGAACCATTGCTATTTTATTAGGTATTTTATTAGGAAATCTTTTTTTTAATCAATCAGTTTGGCAAAAGGGAACTAAATTTTCAGAAAAAACACTATTGGAATTATCCATTGTTCTACTTGGAACTACCGTAACCTTTCAAACTATTGTACAAATTGGGGGTTCTGGTATTCTATTTATTATGTGTCAAATGACACTAACGATTCTATCAGCTTACTTTATTGGAAAAAAATTAAAATTTAACCAGACGATGTCATTGCTGATGGCAGGAGGAAATGCTGTATGTGGTTCATCAGCTATTGGTGCAATCGCACCAGAAATTGGGGCTAAAGATAAAGAAAAAGGACAAATTATTACCTTAGTCAATTTATTAGGAACTGTGATGATGCTGACTCTTCCTATTATTGGTGGTACAGTTTTTACAGATAATGTGATGGCAAAAAGTGCTTTAATCGGTGGAACGCTTCAATCAGTCGGTCAAGTTATTGCCAGTGCCAATATGGTTAGTTCACAAGTTGTAGAAATGGCAACTTTATTTAAAATTTTACGGATCATGTTCTTAGTGATTGTTGTATTTGCTTTTGGAAAAATTGCTAACCAATCAACAGACAACAACCTAGCAATACAAGAAAAGGCTAAGAAAAAATTTCCGCTTCCTTGGTATATCATTGGCTTTATCATTTGTTGTGTCTTAAATAGTGTCATTCATTTTCCAACTATATTAAGCCAAACAACGCACTCAATTAGTGGCTGGTTTGAAATTACTGCTTTAGCAGCTATTGGATTACGGATTAACGCAAAAGAATTTTTTAAAGAAGGCCCTCGATTTTTAGCGTATGCTGGAAGTGTAGGAATTGTTCAAACGATTGTTGCCATTACTTTAATAAAATTATTATCCATTTAACAGATAAAAAGCAAGCCCTAAAATCAATAGGAGCTTGCTTTTTGATTTAAATAATTGTCGCACCAAGCGTATTTTTAAAATGGCCTAAAGCCCATTTATGACCAACTTGATCAAAGCTTTGGACAGCTTTTTCATGAATTACAATATTGTATCCTAAATTATAAGCATCGATAGCGGTATGTAACACACAAATATCTGTACACACCCCTACTAAATGAAGTGTATCAATTTTTCTTTCTCTTAATCGAATGTCTAAATCTGTGCCACTAAAGGCTGAATAGTGACGTTTATCTATCCAATACACCGTATCTTTTCCCTTATTTTGTTGATACACGTCATTTAATCCTTGATACAATTCTCTTCCTTTTGTTCCAAAAATATTATGAGGAGGAAATAAATTATTCTCTGGATGATACTTATCTGTGTCATCATGACAATCAATAGCAAAAACAATGTAATTTCCATCGTCAATAAATTGGTTAGTTAAACGGACCATCTCTGTTTCAATGGCTTGACCGAATTCACCAGTCGTTAATTTCCCATCACTTGCAACAAAATCATTTGTATAATCTATTGATATCAAAGCTCCCATGTCTTCACTCCTTAGTTTATTTGTTTCACTAATTCAATGACCATTTCAGCAGATTTTTTTCCTGCTTCAATAATAAACTCATCAAAATTTACACTAGCATTTTCATCGCCTACATCACTAATTGCACGAATCACAACAAATGGGCACTTATATTGATGCGCCACTTGAGCAATCGCCGCGCCTTCCATCTCATTAGCTAAAACATCAGGAAAATGTTTTTTTATGTGGGCTATTTGTTCTTGACTATGGACAAATGTATCTCCTGAAACAATCAACCCAATGCGTGTTGCTAATTGTTTATCCTCAGCTACTTTTATCGCTACACTCATGAGTTGATTACTTGCTTCATAAAATAATGGCATCTGTGGCATTTGCCCATATTCATAACCAAACGCTGTAACGTCCGAATCAAAATAAGCTAATTTATCAGAAATGACAATATCTCCAATTGATAAACCTTTACCAATACCACCAGCAGATCCTGAATTAATTAAACAATCAACATGATAATGACTAATTAGTAACGTCGCTGTTAACCCAGCTAAAACTTTGCCAATACCTGATTGTGTTACTACAATCTCATGTGTTCCAATACTCCCTGAATAAAATGACACACCTGCTTCATGCCATTCTTTTTTATTTTCTAGTTGGTTTTTTAATAACACAACTTCTTGTTCCATTGCCCCAATGATTCCAATTTTCATACATAAACTCCCTTACAGTTTAAAAATAGCATACAACATAATGACTAATAATATGACGATAATCACAATCGCTCTGTTTAACCATGCATTACGTTGTTCGTTTTTATTATGCTCTCTTACACGACTTCTTGTTAAAATTTGTTGTGACTTTGTTTCTGCTTTCTTTTGTTTTTCTTTCGACATGATAAACTCCTTATTTCATTTGCATTTCCCATAATAGAATAGCATATAATGTCTTAGCATCACAAATTGTACCAAGACGAATGTGTTCTTTCACTTCCTCTAAAGATAACTCCACAATATCTAAAAATTCATCCTCATCTCTTGGTAAAGGATTATCGGCTTTTTTGATACCATTAGCTTGAAATAGGACCATTCTTTCATTACAAAAACCTGGAGATGTAACAAAATCAGCCACTTCAACCATTGAATCACATTGATAAAAGGTTTCTTCCTCTAATTCACGCTTAGCTGTTTCTAACGGGTTATCTTCATATGCTTCAATTTTTCCTGCTGGTATTTCTAAAATACTTTTTTCTATTGCTTTACGAAACTGTTTGACTAACACAATGCGATTCATCGGTGTAATGGCTAAAATACCAACTGCTCCATTATGAAAAACCAGTTCACGTTTCGATTTTTTTCCATTAGGTAATTCAACAGTATCAACACACACATCAATCACTGATCCTTTGAATACCTCTTTTCTTTCGAGCGTTTTTTCATTAAATTTATCTTTCATTCATGCCTGCTCCTTGTCAATTAACTTATTTATGTTTATGATACCTTTAAAGAGACGTTATTTCAATAAAACTCACTGTATCCTTATACTTATTTATAAATCAAACTTGGGACTGATAATGTTTTTACTTCCTTATGATAAACTAATACTATACAAAAAATACAGGAAAAGAGGAGTGACAAAATGAAGAGAAAAAAAGACACTATCACCGCTGTAATTGGTTTTTTAATAGGAATGTTCGTTTTGACAGAGATTGACGAAAATCTTGGTGCAGTATTCGTCTTAATTGCCATTGGTTGGGTCATTTATCGAAGAATGAATAAGAAAAAAAACAAAGGGGCCGTTCCCGGATTATCAAAAGAAAAAGAAGAACATTATTATGAAGCTGGGATGACTGATAAAGAAATTACTTTCTTTCGAAACACCCTATCAGAAGCCAAACAGCAAATTGATCAATTAGAAATAAATTTTAAAGACAGTCCTAAATTAAATGCAATAAATTTGAGGTATGATACATTAAAAGTAGCAAAAGCAATGTTCAAAGAGATTGTGAAAGAACCCAAAAAATTACATATGGCTGATAAATTTTTATACAACCATTTACCAAATTTAGTTGAAATGACAACTAAATATGCTGAAATTTCGGATCATGAAATTAAAAGTAAGGAGACCTATAAGATATTAAATAATAGTATTGGAGCAATTGAACATGTCTCACAACTAATCATTGATGATTACAAAGAATTTGTTTCTGATGACATTGAAGATTTAGAAGTGGAAATCTCAATTGCACAACAAAATAAAAATAGAGAAGACTATAAAAAACATCTATCTGATGATCAGGAGGAATTGTAATGTCGGATAAATTAAAAAAAGCTGAACCCATTGATAATACTTTAGAGGATTTATTAAGTAATCCTTTTTCAGAATTGGAACAATCTGACTTATTAAATCAAGCTGAAAAAAAACAACAAATAACAAAAGCCCAAACGTCAACAAAAGTAATTGATAGACTATCAGATGAAAGAAAACAACAAGCACAAGAATTAGCCAATCAAATCGATACAAATGACAGTCAATCTATTTTAAGTTATGGTGTTGCGGCACAACAAAAATTAAGTGAATTTTCACATACAATGCTAAATCATGTACAAACACAAGATATTGGTCCAATGGGAGATTCTCTAACTGAATTAATGTATCGTTTAAATGAAGCAAGTCCTAGTGAACTTGAAGCAAAAGATGGAAATCTATTTAAGCGCATGTTTGGAAAGGTAAAGCAATCCATTTATGAAACAACAGCAAAATATCAAAAAATTGGTGCTCAGATTGATAAAATAGCTGTTAAACTTGATCATGAAAAAAATGGATTACTTGAAGATAATACCATGTTAGAACAACTCTATCATAAAAATAAGGACTACTTTGATGCCTTAAATATCTATATTGCAGCTGGGGAATTAAAAATTGAAGAACTTCAAACAAAAACGATTCCAGAAGCGATGGCACATGCTGAACAAACAGGTGATCAAATGGACACTCAAATTGTGAATGATTTAAATCAATTTGTCGATCGTTTAGAAAAAAGAACCTATGACTTAAAATTAGCAAGACAAATTACCATACAACAAGCACCACAAATTCGTTTGATTCAAAATACGAATCAAGCACTAGCTGAGAAAATACAAGCTTCTATTAATACAGCCATTCCTTTATGGAAAAATCAAGTGGCAATTGCTTTAACTCTTTTAAGGCAAAAAGATGCGGTTACAGCTCAGCGTCAAGTATCTGAGACAACAAATGATTTGTTAGCCAAAAATTCTGAGATGCTAAAAATTTCAGCCATTGAAACAGCAAAAGAAAACGAACGTGGCATTGTTGATATTGAGACACTACAAAAGACACAAAATGATTTAATTGAAACCATCCAAGAAACGCTTAAAATTCAACAAGAAGGCAAAGAAAAACGCCGTAATGCTGAATTAGAATTATCAATGATGGAAGAAGATTTAAAAAATAAATTACTTGATATGTCAGGTAATAACTAATAAAAAAGTCCATACTTCTCATAAAGAGAAATATGGACTTTTTTATATAGCATCTTCTTCTAATTTTTGGCAATCTGGACAAATACCATACATTTCTAAACGATGATCGTTTATCTTAAAACCAGTTAATTTTTCAGTAGCCGCTTCAACATCACCCAAGCCAGGATAATTAACATCTACTACTTTTTTACATTTTTCACAGATTGCATGATAATGTTTCTCCGTTGTAAAATCAAACCGACTTGAAGAATCACCATATGCCATTTCTACAACAAAACCAATCTCAGTAAACAATCTTAAATTGTTATAAACAGTCGCCACACTCATGTTTGGAAAACGATGTTCCAACTCTTTATAGATATCATCTGCCGTAGGGTGTGTGTGACTTTCGATTAGATATTCCAAAATAGCATATCTCTGTGGCGTTATTCTTATATCAGCTGCTTTTAACTTTTCAATCGCTTCGTCAACTAAGTGATTTTTTGACATATAGCATCATCCTCACTATTTATATTAATTCTATTTTACTACTCTTTATTGATTTTCGCAAGATACTCATCTAGTAGAGTTTTCTTCATCAAAAAATAGAATATAAATAAAGATGCACACAACACCAACAACTAAACAAATATCTGCTACATTAAAAATGGGAAATCTAATAAACTCTGTTTGAAACATATCCACCACATAACCTTGTCTAAATCGGTCAATGAAATTACCAATAGTTCCACCAATGACAAAACTTAGCCCCACTGTTAACCATTTATTTTTATATCTATTTTTATATAGTAGGTAAGAAAAAATACATAAAGCTATCACTCCAACTAATAAAAAAAACCACATATGGCCTTCAAAAATACTCCATGCTCCACCTTCATTTCTAATATGGGTAATGGATAAAATAGGGTTAGTCATCGTTGTATCATACAAATCTAAATGTTGTACCACCATCAATTTAGTTAATTGATCTAAAATAATACTTCCTATAATAATAAAAACATAAAGAAACATTGGTTCATCTCCCTCATCGATAAATAATATCTTGTAATCTAGTTAAACAATAAGTACAGTATATAACATTTTTTTGAAAGAACAAACTTTATTTCTAGATGCTTTTGTATAAATTTTTGTTATTTGACGAATATTCGTTCTAAACGTATAATAATCAGTGTGAGACAAGAAAAAACCTGGAGGAATGTGAAATGAAACAAGGTTTAGTGAAATGGTTTGATGTAAAAAAAGGATATGGATTCATTATTTACGATCAAGATGAGGAAATCTTTGTTCATTTTACTGCAATAGAACAGGATGGGTTTAAAACACTTTTTGAAGGACAACAAGTTAAATTTGATATTAAAGAAGGAGCTAGAGGCTTACAAGCATCGAATGTTTCTGTTATAGATGAAAAGAAATGAGTTGATTAATCTTCAACTCATTTTTTATACCCATTTACCATGCATGATAACTGGGATGACTCTTCTAAATGATGAATAAAATTCGTTTTAGATGATGGTAGCATTAAATAAGAACGTTCATGTTGGTTTGTGACTAGTGTAAAGCCATATTTACCCACTAAAACTTTTTTTATTTTACTAATATCTATTGTGTATTCATTTTTTTTTAATACCGCATTCACTTTAATTTGATCTTGAGTTAAGATTAGTTTTCTCCTTGTTCCTAAATAGAAAAAAAATAAAAAAATAAAAAACGTCACTATACTAAATAGATTAATCCGCCCTTGTTCTTCTAATAAACCAATCATACTGGCAAAAAATAATACAAAGGTCAACGACCAATAAATCACTGTATCAGCTAGTATTGGTTGATATCTATATATGTGAATTTTATCCTCACTCATCACTAACCTCCGTTACAATTACTCTATTCTAAGATATAATCTTAACACAATATATACGAATAAAAAAATGAAATGAGGATTTTTATGATAAAAATTAATACTGATGCTTCAACACATCCTAAATACCAAGTAAGTACTGGCTGTTTTATTATAAAAAAAGAAGGACAGACAATCGTAGAAACATTTCCTTTAGATGCGACAGATAACCATATAGCAGAATTTCAAACCATGATTCTAGCTTTAGAATACTGTCTACAAAATAATTGGCAAAAAGATTTAATTTTTATTTATTCTGACAGTAGTATTGTGGTTAAATCATTTCATAAACGTTATGTAAAAAAAGATATTTTTCTACCACTCTTATCAAAATTGCTTATTTTGAGTCAAGGGTTTAGCGATTTAACCATTGAATGGATACCACAAGAATCAAATAAAATGGCTGACCATCATGCTAAACAAGCACTAAAAAAAGAGTTAAAGCGTCAAAAAAAGAGTCCTAAATGATAAATAATTAGCTAGGTATATCACTATTTTTTTGCTAAAATAAGGTATCAAAGAAAGGGGGATATTAATGAGTGTCCTGTTAATCATTTTATATTTAATCAACTTACTATTTGCTCTGTTTTTAATATTTTATAGAGAGCGTGATACTAGTGTTACTTGGGCTTGGTTATTAGTCTTTATGTTTATCCCATTTTTAGGATTTATTTTATATTTATTTTTTGGTCTCGGGCTAAGTAAAAAGGAACGATATGAAATTAAAAATCAAATTACAATGGATTTTAGCTCGCTAGATGATATTTACGATCCAACATTGCAATTATATGATGATTTACCTTCAGATAGTAAACATGCTCAACTTGCCTATTTCATGTCCAATTTAAATCATACACCTTTAACGCATCATAACAGCGTCACCATATTAACCGATGGAGAGAAAAAATTAGAAGCATTATTAAATGATATTAAACACGCTAAAAAGTTTATCCATATTGAATATTATGCTTTTGTGACAGATAAAACGGGTATGAGGGTAGTTGATCTATTAACTGAAAAGGCAAAAGAAGGGGTAGAAGTTTGCCTATTATATGATGAATTAGGCTCTAAAGGAGTTAAAAGAACGAAGTTTTCTAAATTAATTGAAGCTGGTGGACGAATCCAGACTTTTGTTACCAGTGAGAAGGCCATTTTAAAGTTTCGTGTTAACTATCATGACCATCGAAAAATTGCTGTGATTGATGGAAAAATTAGTTATGTTGGTGGATTTAATATCGCAGATCAGTACGTTGAAACAACTAAAAAATTTGGCTACTGGCGTGACACTCATCTTAGAATTGACGGCCCTGCTACCTCTATCTTAGAATTACGCTTTTTATCCGATTGGAATGTTTCCGTCCCTGATGATAAAAAACTTATTGGAAAGCTTGATTATTTATATCATGAAAAACCAAATGAGAAAGCCACAACTGATATTCAAATTATTGCTAGTGGACCGCATGATGAGAAGCAACAAATTAAATTAGCTTTTACAAAACTTATCACCAGTGCTAAAAAACGGATTTGGATTCAAACACCATACTTTATACCAGATGATACAATTCTTGATGCTTTAAAAATTGCCAAACAGTCCGGAGTAGATGTTCGAATTATGATTCCAAATAAACCAGATCATCCTTTTATCTATAGGGCAACACAATATTTCGCTCAAGTTATTATGAAGCATGATGTTGATGTCTTTATTTATGAAGGTGGATTTCTTCATTCTAAAGTTCTTATTATGGATGATGAAGTAAGCATTGTGGGTTCAGCTAATCAAGATATTCGCAGTTATAAACTGAATTTTGAAGCCAGTGCTGTTATGTATGATAAATCTATCAACGATACTTTATCTCATTATTTTACAGAAGACTTAAAGCAATCCAAAGAATTAACACAACAAATGATTGATGACATGTCTATTTGGTTGAAATTCAAACAAAAAACAGCACGATTATTTTCACCAATTATGTAATTTAAATAAGTGATAACAATTATTTTTTTAATTGTTATCACTTATTTTTTATTACTAAGAGTCATAAAATAGAAGCATCCAAATTTAGAGTCTTTTTTGTTAAGACTAGTTTAATCAGACATAAGTTGTTATACTAGTTGAGATATTATCAGACAAGGAGGAAATACTATGCCTCGTTTAGAGTTTTCGTATATGAAATTAAAGCATCTAAGCACTCGGTACATTAACCAACACCTTTCTAGTATCCAAATTATTTTTCTATATTATGTTTTAATTACAACTGTCGCTTACTTTTTACTTAATTTACCATTTTTTCATCAAGATAATGCTAATTATTCAACCTTTGATATGATTTTTATGGCTATTAGTACGGTTAGTGTGACAGGCTTAAGTACTTTCAATATTAATGAAGTATTTAACCAACGTGGGATTATTTTACTTGAAATTCTCTTTCAAATAGGTGGCTTTGGTATTATGATGGTGTCAACTTTTTTCTTCATTTTATCAAAGAAGAAAATTTCTCTAAAGCGTCGGCAATTAATCATGACTGATATGAACTCTCCAAAGCTTAGTGGAAGTATTCGATTAATCAAAAATACTATGCTGACTTTATTAGTTATACAATTACTATTTGGTCTTGTCTTTTCTACCCATTTTTATTTTGCTGAACATCATCTTGATTTAGTTGATTCGTTGTTCCATGGATTTTATCAATCCATCTCAGCAGTAACAAACTCTGGATTTGATGTAACAGGTGAATCAGTCACCCCTTATAAAAACGACTTTTTCTTTTTACCTATTTTGATGCTACTTATTATGATTGGCGGGATTGGGTTTCCAGTCTTAATGGAAGTAAAAGAGTGGTTATTTTATAGAAGAGAAAATCATAAGTTACCTTTTCGTTTTTCCCTATTCAGTCGATTAGCGATTAGTATCTATATTGTATTATTTATCGTTGGAACGATTTTAATCTATTTATTAGAAAAAAACCATTTATTTATTGATATGAGCGAACCACAAAAATGGCTGACATCCATGTTCTATTCTACCACCACACGAAATGCAGGTTTACAATTAAATAATCTAAATGATTTTCAAACACCTACCCTATTACTTTTTTCAATGTTAATGTTCATTGGTTGTAGTCCAAGTTCTGTCGGTGGTGGTGTTCGAACAACAACTGTTGCGATATTAGGTTTATATATGTATAGCTTTATAAAAGGACAAGAAAACGTTACTATATTTAACAGAAGAATTGATCGAACAGACATAAAAAAAGCCATCGTTGTGTTTAATTTATCTGTCTTTATGTGTTTTTTATCTATTATGATACTAACGATTACAGAAAATGAAACAATGATTGCGTTAATTGTAGAAGTCGCTTCTGCCTTTGGAACAACAGGACTATCACTAGGTATTACCTCTTCTCTTTCTCCAATTGGTAAAATTGTTATTGCCATTTTAATGTTTGTTGGACGTATTGGAATGCTTTACACTTTAATGATTTTTATTCCAAAAGAAAAACATGACCGTGGCTACATTTATCCAGCTGAAAAAATTATTATTGGTTAATGACACTACTTAGAACATATTTTTTCATGTTCTAAGTAGTTTTTGTTATCTTATAATAGAATCTTATGCATTTTTTTAATCTTTCAATTCTTATTTTATGGTATCATGATTAAGTTAATGTATACACAGGAGGAATGTATATGAGTTTTAAAAGTGGATTAGCAACAACAGTTGGTAAGTCTTCACAATGGATATTAAAGACCTTTTTTAAAGGTGGCAGTAGTCTACCTGGTAAATTGGCATTAAAAATAGATCCAACAATCCTTTCTAGTTTAGCAAAAGACTATGATGTGATTGTTGTAACAGGAACAAATGGAAAAACGTTAACTACTGCTTTAACCGTTAATATATTAAAAGAGGAATTCGATTCTGTTGTTACTAACACAACAGGAGCAAATATGTTACAAGGTATTGTATCAACCTTCCTTCAAGGAAAGAAAAATAAGCATGGCAAAAACATTGCTGTTTTAGAAATTGATGAAGCCAGTTTAAATAAAGTGACAGAATTTTTAACACCTGAGTTATTCTTATTTACTAATATTTTTCGTGATCAAATGGATCGCTATGGCGAAATCTATACAACGTACCAATTAATTGTTGACGGGGCTAAAAAAGCACCAAATGCACCTATTTTAATGAATGGTGATTTACCGATATTTAACTCTATCGACACTATCAACCCAAGAGAATATTATGGATTTAATCATACTGATGATGAAGAACAAATGGCTCATTATAATACTGATGGTGTGCTGTGTCCTCATTGCCACCACATTCTTCACTATAAAATGATTACTTACAGTAACTTAGGTGATTATTATTGTCCAAATTGTGACTTTAAACGTCCTGCACTTAATGTTTCTTTAACTGATATTAAGCACATGACCAATGTCTCTTCCACTTTTACTATTGATTCACATGATTATCAAATTGAAGTAGGTGGGATGTATAATATATACAATGCTCTAGCCGCCACTGCTGTTGCTAAGCACTATAATATTTCATCTGATAAAATTAAAAAAGGGCTATCTTACGATGAGAAAGTATTCGGTCGTCAAGAAGTTATTGAAATTGGCGATAAAAAATGTACCCTTGTTTTAGTAAAAAACCCTGTTGGGTTAAATCAAGTTATTGATACGATGAAATTATCTCCTTACCCATTCTCTCTAGCTGCACTACTAAATGCCAACTATGCTGATGGAATTGATGTTAGTTGGATTTGGGATAGTCAACTAGAAGAGTTAGGTGAATTAGATATTCCTAAAGTCATTTCTGGTGGAGAACGTCAGAGTGATATGTCACTTAGACTTAAAGTCGCAGGAATACAAGAAAATAACTTAATTGAAACCTCTTCACTAAATCAAATTATTGAAGAAATCAAAACTGCTCCTACTGAACATGTTTATATTTTAGCTACTTATACTGCTGTATTAGGCTTAAGAAAAGAATTAATTCAGCAAGGTTTTATTAAGGAGGATGCCTAATATGTCAGACTTTCAATTAAATTTTTGCCATCTTTATGGAAATTTACTTAATACATATGGTGATAATGGTAACCTACTTTTACTAAATTACTACGCAAAAAAATTAGGTATTTCGATAGAAACAGAAATTATCAGCGTCTTTGAAGACTTTGATGATACAAAATATGATTTCGTTTTTTTTGGTGGGGGACAAGATTATGAACAAAAAATTGTTTCTGAAGACATTCAAACAAAAAAAGACTCTATCACTCGTTACATCGAAAACGATGGTGTCATGCTAGCTATTTGTGGAGGTTTCCAACTACTTGGTGAGTATTATATTGGGGCTAATGGAGAGAAAATTAATGGTATTTCTGCTCTTCCACACTATACTTTAAGTCAAGACAATAACCGTTTTATTGGTGATATCGAGATCTATAATAAGGAATTTAATGAAACTTATTATGGTTTTGAAAATCATAACGGTATGACTTTTTTAGGTGATGGTGAAAAAGCTCTTGGAGCTGTTATTAAAGGCTATGGAAATAATGGACAAGATAAAACGGAAGGCGTTATTTATAAAAATGTAATGGGATCTTATTTTCATGGTCCATTGTTAGCAAAAAATAAGCAATTAGCACTGAGATTAATCAATATGGCTATGAAAAAAAAATATCATGTCACGTTTTCTTTGGATGATTTGAATTAGAACACAAGATAAAACTTGTGTTCTTTTTTCTTATAAACAGTATATTATTAGCATTATTCTTACATTTTATGTATAATGATACTGTCATAATCTTAACAGGTTATGAAAGAATAGGAGTGAAAAAAATTGAAAATAGGCGTACCAAAAGAAATTAAGAACAATGAAAACCGTGTTGCTTTGACTCCACCATTTGTCAAAATTTTAGTGGAAAAGTCACATGAAGTATTCGTACAAACTCAAGCAGGAGTAGGTGCTGGCTTTGAAGACAGTGCATATGAAGAAATGGGTGCAACCATCGTTCAAAATCAAGAAGACGCGTGGGATGTTGATATGGTCCTAAAAGTTAAAGAACCATTAGCATCTGAATATCATTTATTCAAACCTAATCAAATTTTATTTACATATCTTCATTTAGCCCCTAATAAAGAATTAACTGATGCTTTACTAGAAAACAAGATTACAGCAATTGCTTATGAATCCGTTCGTTTACCCGATGGTTCATTGCCTTTATTAACACCAATGTCGGAGATTGCTGGTCGTATGGCGCCACAAACTGGTGCATACTTCTTACAATCTATTAACCAAGGTTCAGGTGTTTTATTGTCTTCTGTTCCTGGTGTTGAAAAGGGACAAGTCGTTATTATTGGTGGTGGTGTTGCTGGTATGAATGCTGCTAGAATTGCCATTGGTTTAGGTGCCAAAGTAAGAATTTTAGACATTAATCCACAACGATTAGCACAATTAGAAGATATTTTTGGAAATGACATCGAAACAGTGATTTCTAATTCTCATAACATTGAAAAATCAGTTAAAATAGCTGATTTAGTTATTGGTGCTGTTTTAATACCTGGACGTAGAGCACCAAAACTTGTTACCGAAAACATGATTAAACAAATGAAACCTGGTTCTGTTGTCATTGATATTGCAATTGACCAAGGTGGTATTTTTGAAACGACTGATCATGTAACAAGCCACGATAATCCAACTTATATTAGACATGACGTTGTTCATTATGCGGTTGCAAACATGCCTGGTGCAGTAGCTCGCACATCAACTCTTGCTTTAACAAATAATACGTTACCATATATTGTTAAGTTGGCTAATCAATCTTTAAAAGAAATTGTTGCAACTGATGAAGCTCTAAGAAATGGATTTAATACATACAATGGTAGTTTAAATTCAAAAGTAATTGCTGAAGATCAAAATCGTTTAGATGACTATAAACCAATCACAGAATTATTATAATGAAACTAAAGACATCATGTTTGAAAATCAACATGATGTCTTTTTTATTATCTATCCTTTTTTCCAGGCTCTGATGCGATGATATCCATATCACCTTCTAATACCCATGTGTCAATACCATTGGGAATAATGAAATGCATTCCTTTTGAGAGTTCATACGTTTGATCAGCACCGATTTTTAAATAACCAAATCCTTCAATAACACTCGCTAATGTGTATGGTGCATGAGATTCAATCTCTAATATTCCATTGACATTCCACTCAAATACATCAAAATAATCTGATTCAATAAATGTTGTCACACTTGATTGATTGTCATTTAATTGTGTGATTTCTAGTTTAGGGTCAACATGAGGAACAGTCGTCACATCAAGTGACTGCTGAATATGTAATTCACGCGTGTTTCCATTGTCATCTGCTCTGTCATAATCATATACACGATAAGTTGTGTCACTGCTTTGTTGCGTTTCTAAAATCATAATTCCACTACCAATGGCATGAATTGTCCCACTAGGAACATAGAAAAAATCACCTTTTTTAACAGGTATCCGTCTCAATAATTGATTCCACTCACCAGAGTCTATCATTTTTTTTAATTCTTCTTTTGATTTAGCATGATGACCATAAATAATTTCCGCTCCAGGTTCTGCGCTAATGATATACCAACATTCTGTTTTTCCTAATTCTCCCTCATGACTTAACCCATAAAAATCATCAGGATGGACTTGAACAGATAAATCCTCTTCAGCATCTAAAATTTTAGTCAATAATGGAAATACGTCTTCTTTTGGATTACCAAAAAGTTCCGGATGTTTTTCCCATAAATCATCTAACTTTTCTCCCTTGAACTCCCCATTTTCAACCGTACAAACACCATGAGGATGTGCACTAATTGCCCAACATTCCCCTATCGTTTTACTAGTTAATTCATAACCAAACTCAGTCGATAATTTTTCTCCACCCCAAATTTTTTCTTGGAATACTGGTTTTAAAAATAATGGTTCTACCATCTTTTTCCCCTCACCTCATCTATATTGATAAAAATAGTATATCATTTCTTGTTTAATTCGTCTGTTCTTTTTGATAAACTTCAATTAATTCATCACGTTTTCTTAAATAATCTTGTCTATTATCATAAGGATGGACTCGATTTGATAAAAAAATAAAAGCCTCTTGTTCAATAATATCTATCAACATAAAAGTACCAGTATAACCAGTATGATATAATATTGGATGTTTTTTTTCTAAATGATACTTTAAATCCCAACCTAGTGAACGAGATAAATCGTTATTCGGTGTAAAATCATTTAATAATAACATCACTGTTTCTTCTTCTAAAAATACCTCTCCATTTGGTAGCCTTCCTTTATTTAACATCATTTGAACAAATTTAAAACTATCGTCAATATTACTAAATAACCCCGCACTGCCACAGTGTTCCTTTAATTGATATGCTTTTGGATCATGTACTTCTCCTTTGATTAACCCTCGATTTTTCGTGAACTCCGTTGGCGCACATAAAGAAGTGTTTATTTTACTAAAACCACTATGCACCATATTTAAGGGGATTAAAACTTCCTTTTCAAATATATTATGAACATTCTGTCTATAAATCTCTTCAAGCATAAATCCTATTAATAACGTTCCCGTATCTGTATATTTTTTTTCTCTACCCATTTTTTTATAATCCACTGGTAACATTAACAACGCCTCTTTTAATTCTTCAGCCGATAGCTCATCTCTATTGTCAATGTACCCTGAAATAGCTGAGGTATGTGTTAACAGATGTCTTAACGTTACCTTGTCTTCATGCCATATGGGTAAATACGTATTAAAAGGCACATCAATGTTTAATTGATTTTGTTCAATTAATTTTAATACAACAGTATTAGTCATCATCACTTTCGTAAGTGATGCCATATCATATAAGACATTAGAGGTTGCTTTTTCTTTAACAGGTAAAAATTGTTTATACCCCGTATTTTCCCTTACAACATTACCTTGACTAAAAAACAAATAATTAGCACCTGGAATGATGCTTTCTTTACACAATGACTCAATAAATTGAATGGTTTTAGAATACATTCTATCTCCTTCTAATCCACAAAAAAGCTGATAATTCTAACTAGTCTTACCAGTAGAGATTATCAGCCTTCTTGCTATTTTTTGTTCTCTTTTTTAAATACAATAAACCACAAATGAATACCACTTGGATCATATAATCCAATAATTCTCTTGCCTTTATTATAGTAGAAGTCACTACCAAGTGTCTCAAGATTCTCCTTTAATGAAAGTAAATCCTCCATTGTTGGGACATCAAACGTTACGTGGTCTACTCCTAAGTCAGTATCACGAATAACAGGTGACATGTCATTTGATTGTGATTCATTAATTGCTAGCTGGTGATGATAATCGTTAACTGACAATAAATGAGTTGAACTAAAATCATCATCTTTTATTTTGAACCCTAATTTCTCAGCATAAAAATTATAAACCATTTCTAAATCCGATACTGATAAATGAACATGTCCCACTTTTGTTTCATCTGGAACTGATGTGTATTCACCTTTCACATTGTTTAAACATTGTTGAATGTTTAATTCTTTTGTTACACCATCTATTTTACCATCTACCATTGGCCACTCATCTTTTGGCTTATCCCAACTAAATTCTAAACGATTATTTTCAGGATCACTGATATAAACTGACTCACAAAAACCATGATCACTTTCGCCTTCAATTGGATAATTTAATAACATGAGATGCTTAATAAAACGAGCAAGATCGTCTCGAGTTGGAAAAACAAACGATGTATGGTTTAATCCTGTCTGAATATTTGATCCTTCCACGCCATCTGGTGTCGAAATCAATCCCAGCAATTTTCTTTTCTGGCTACCAATACCTAAGATCGCCATATCATTTTCTTCATTAATCAAATCAAACCCAACAACTTGTTGATAGAAACTTAACATTCTGTCAAAATCTTTTACCTTAATGGCAACAGAAGTTAATTTGGTGTTTGGATTTAATGAAAAGTTAACCATAATATTCATTTCCCCCTAAATTTTCGAATCAATGTCTTTTCCCTCAATATCACTTTACATTGTAACACCTTTTATCCAAGAAATTCCATTATTATATTCGGAAAATTAGATGAATATCATTTTTTTATTAAATACTTATCCCTGTCGAAAATTGACTATTATATAATTCAGCATAGAAACCGGCTTTTTCAAGTAATTGATCATGATTTCCCGTTTCAACGATGTCCCCTTGATCCATCACAATAATGTTATCTGCATCACGAATCGTTGATAATCTGTGAGCCACAACAAAACTTGTACGACCTTCTAATAATCTATCCATTGCTTCTTGTATCAATATTTCAGTTCTTGTATCAACACTTGAAGTGGCTTCATCTAAAATCAAGACATCAGGATTAACTAAAAAAGCACGAGCTATAGTAATTAACTGTCTTTGGCCTTGAGAAATGTTTGAAGCATCTTCATTTAGCACAGTGTCATACCCTTCAGGTAAACGGCGAACAAATTCATCAACACGTGCTGCTTTTGCTGCACGGATAACCTCTTCTTCACTGGCATCCATATTTCCATAACGAATATTATCAAATATCGAACCAGTGAATAGCCAAGTATCTTGTAGTACCATTGAAAAATGAGAACGTAATGTTTCACGTCTTATATTTCTAGTGTCTTTTCCTTCATAAAGAATGGCACCACCTGAAACATCATAAAATCGTTCCAACAAATTAATAATAGTTGTTTTACCCGCTCCTGTTGGTCCAACAATTGCCACTTTTTGCCCTTCGAATACATCAAGATTAAAATCTTTCATCAATAACTCACTATCATCGTACCCAAACGCCATATGTTGAAATGATACAACAGCATCAGTTGGTATAATATTTGTTTCATCTACTTCTACATTACTCATTTCTAACTCATCTAATACTTCAAAAATCCGTTCTGCTGAAGCAATAGTTGATTGAATTGTATTCAACAAATTAGCCATTTGACTAAGGGGTTGTGCGAATTGATTCGTGTATTGCATAAATGCTTGAACATCCCCTAAAGGCATATTTCCATTTGCAACCTGTATCCCACCTAATACGGCGATAAACACATAACTAATATTTTTAACAAAGTTCATTAAAGGCATGATAATGGCCGAAATAAATTGTGATTTCCAACCAGATTCATAAAGTTTTTCATTTTGAACTTCAAATACCTCAATATTTTCTTTTTCATGATTAAAACTTCTCACTACAGTGTGTCCACTATAGCTTTCTTCTATTTGATTGTTTAATAATCCCAAACTAGCTTGTTGTTTACCAAAATAGCGTTGAGATTTTGGTGCAATAATCATGGTAATGATTAAACTAAGTGGAACAGTTAATGCTGCTACAATCGTTAATTTCCAACTAATTGTTAACATCATCCACAATACCCCAAAAAACATCAAAATACTAGTGACAAATTGTGTCAATGTTTGTTGAAGTGTTGTTGCAATGTTATCCATATCATTAATGGCACGTGACATGATATCCCCATTTGAATGAGTATCATAATAAGAAACAGGAACTCGGCCCATTTTTTCTTTAAATTCTTTTCTTAATTGATACACTGTTCGTTGAGAAATACGTGTCATAATAAACTGTTGCAGAAAACTAAAAATAGCAGAAGCAACATACATCGCTAGAACAATCATTAAAATACTAGCAATTTTATCAAAATCAATATTGATTTTTCCTACTTTTCCACCACTCATCATCGTTTGTTTGGCTCTCATTAATCCAGAAAAAATTTCAGTTGTTGCTTCCCCTAATATTTTAGGTGTACGAATTTGAAATATTGTTGAGGCAGTAGCTAACACAAACACTAATGCTATTAAATACCATCGTTTTAACATATATGACATCAAACGTTTGGTTGTTTTCCAAAAATTCTTTGGTTTGGCTTTTTTTCCTTTTACTCCACCAGGTCCATGTTGTCTCATGCTATTTCCTCCTTACTCAACTGTGATGAAATGATTTCTTGATAAGTCTCGTTTGTTGCTTTTAAGTGTTGATGATCACCACGTCCTACCATCACACCATCATCTAATACAAGAATGGTATCGGCATCCACTACTGTACTAATTCTCTGTGCGACAATCACGACTATTGATTCAGTAATGGATTCTTGTAATGCTTTTCTTAAAGCCGCATCTGTTTTGAAATCCAGTGCTGAAAACGAATCATCAAAGACATATACCGAAGCTTGTTTAATCAACGCTCTTGCTATACATAGTCGTTGTCTTTGTCCTCCAGAAAAATTTGTTCCACCTTGTTCTACTTTACTATCTAATCCATCAGGTAATTCAGACACAAACTCTTTAGCTTGAGCTATTTCTAATGCTTGCCAAATCTCTTCTTCTGTTGCATTTTCTTTTCCATATTGCATATTTGACCGAATTGTTCCTGTAAATAACACTGCTTTTTGTGGAACAAAGCTAACTTTTTCACGCAGTTCATGTTGTAACACATCTTTGACATTGCATTCATCAACAACTATTTCTCCTTCTGTTGTATCAAAAAAACGGGGAATTAAATTAACAAGTGTTGACTTACCAGAACCGGTCCCACCAATAATCGCAACTGTGTCACCTTTTTTAGCGGTAAAATCAACACCAGATAGAGCGGGTTTTTCAGCACCGCTATAACTATAACTAACTTGTTTAAAAGCTAGTGAGCTATCATGACTAAATTCTTTTGGTGTATCAGGATTTTTAATATCATCCTTCATATCTAGTACTTCATTAATACGAACTGCTGAAGCTTGTGCACGAGGGACAAAAACAAAAATCATCGCCATCATGACAAAACTCATCAATATTTGCATGGCATACGTCATAAATGCCATCATGTTCCCTACTTCAAGCGTTCCAGCCGCGATATTATGACCACCAAACCAAATAATTGAAACGTTTGTGACACTAATTATTAACGTAATCACTGGTAGTAGAAATGACATTAACGTATTTACTCTAATCGCAGTATTTGTATAATCTTTATTGGCATCATCAAAACGATTTTCTTCAAATTTTGTTTGATTAAACGCACGGATAACACGAACACCTGTTAGTCCTTCACGAAATACTAAGTTCAATCTATCTGTTTTTTCTTGCAAACTTTTAAATAATGGAATAGCAAAATACATTGTCACCCCAACAACCACAATAATTAATGGGATAACGTATAAGAAAATTTTTGTTAACTCTCTATCTCGATAAAACGCTAAAATACTTGCTCCAATTAATGTGATTGGTGCATTAATCATGATTCTTAAAAACATTTGACTAACCATTTGGATTTGATTGACATCATTAGTTGTTCTCGTAATTAATGATGCTGTTCCTATCTTGTCAAACTCGCGTTGAGAAGAATATTCTACTTTTTCATAAATCTCTGAACGCAATTGTTTTCCTAATTTTTGCGCTTGCCTTGTCGCAATAAACGTATTAGCAATAGATGCTAATATACCTACAAAGGAGATACCAATCATCACAAACCCAACTTGCCAAATATACGAGATATCTCCTTTTGTTACTCCGTTATCAATAATATTGGATGTTAATGTCGGCAAATATAAATCACTCGTAATTTGAATAACCATAAATAAAATGGCTCCCAATACAGCTGGTAGAGACATTCGCTTAATAATTCTTAACATAAGTCTATCCTCCTATTTTATCTTTCGTTACCCCGTGGGCAATCCAATTTAATTTCATATTAAATTCTGTTTTAACTCTTTCAATATCAATTTCTTTACCCATTTGTTCTGAACGGTAAACTTCATTGATAGAAGCATGCATTGTATTAAACAATAAACGAAGTAATACTTTTAATTCTCTAACATTTGAAATAGCCAACGAAGAGTAATCAATCGTATTAATTAATTGTTCATACTTATGATAACGTTGTTTTTTACGACCCTTTAAATGTTGTACTGCTCTTCTTTCAGCGTCGAGTCCATCAAATATTTCACTAGAGCGCTTGTAATCCATATACATAAAAATATTTTTTAATAGTTTAGCATGTTGACTTTTTAATACTAAATGAATAAAGTAATCAAAAAATTCCTGCATGGTTAAAAATAAATTTCCTTTATTTTCTTTAAATAACTCCATAAATGTTGTTTCAGGTTCTTTCACCAACATATCACAAATGTAGTAGAATACATCATCTTTATCTTCAAAGTATTGATAAAAACTCCCTCTAGGAATATCTGCATATTTCACAATATTGGCAATAGACGATTGATGGATCGGTACAGAAGAAAATTCTTTTTCGCAAGCTTCAATAATTTTTTGTTGCTTCTCCTCTTCTAAACGAAAAAAAGTGGGTTTTGGCATAGTGATTATCTCCTTACTTTTTTATGACATGCTGTCATTATATATGACAGCATGTCATAAATCAATTATAAACCCTTAATAAATTCAAATTAGTTTATTTATCTTAACAGGTCATTTATACTTTAATTATTGATTAGTAAAGGAGTTTCACATGACAAACGAATTATATGATATTACCATTATTGGAGGAGGCCCAGCAGGTATCTTTGCCTCTTTTTACGCAGGAATGCGTCAAGCCAAAACAAAAATTATTGAATCCTTGCCTCAACTTGGCGGACAACTTAGTTTACTCTATCCGGAAAAGCTCATTTACGATGTAGCAGGATTTCCAAATATAAAAGCTCAACAATTAGTCGATCAATTAGTTGAGCAAATCAAACCCTTTCATCACACGATTTGTTTAGATGAAGAAGTTTTAGATATAAAAAAAGAAGGTGACATCTTTAAACTCACAACAAAAAAAGAAACTCACTACTCGAAAACCGTTATTATCGCTGCTGGTAATGGGGCATTTCAACCAAAACGTTTAACGACTGAAGGTCATGAATTCTTTGAGGGAAATGGATTACACTACTTTGTCACTAACATGGAAAAATTTAGAGACAAAGACATCATGATTTGTGGCGGAGGAGATTCAGCAGTAGATTGGGCATTAATGCTTGAAAAAATAGCTAAGTCAGTTATTTTAGTTCATCGCCGTCCAATCTTTCGCGCACACGAACATAGTATAGAGCTCTTAAAGCAATCGAGCGTTACCATCGAAACACCTTTCGTTATTCAAGAACTGCATGAAATTGATGGAACATTAGGTGGTGTTACCTTATTCAATCCAAAAGAAGATCTTTCAAAAACATTTCATGTTTCGGATTTATTAGTTAATTACGGATTTTCTTCTTCACTAGGGCCAATAAAGAATTGGCCAATTGAATTAACACGTCAATCAATTGTAACGGATTCTGCCACTAGAACGTCTGTTGATGGTATTTTTGCGATTGGGGATATCTCAACCTATGATGGAAAAGTTGAATTGATTGCAACAGGATTTGGTGAAGCGCCTATCGCTGTTAATCATGCAGTAAACCACATAAATCCTAAAGAACGTGTACAACCTATGCACAGTACAAGTTTATTTAAACAATAATCATACTTGTTATAACTATTTTACTGGGTTATACTATGTAACAATACAATTAAGAAGGTGTAAAAATGACGATAAAAAAAGAGACATTAAAGAAAATGTCTAGACAATTATTAATTGATCGTGGTGTCACTATTAAAGATATTGCAGAACTTGTTTATTTTCTACAAGAAAAATATGTACAAGATTTAACACTTGATATGTGTGTGGAAAACGTTGAGGCTGTTCTAAATAAACGCGAAGTTCAAAATGCTATCTTAACAGGAATTCAGTTAGATATCTCTGCTGAAAACCATCAAGTACTAGAACCTTTACAAGAAATTTTAGAAACAGATGAAGGCTTATACGGTATAGACGAAATTTTAGCTTTATCAATCGTTAATATCTATGGTTCAATTGGTTTTACTAACTATGGCTACATTGACAAAGTAAAACCAGGGATTTTAGAAACATTAAATTCACATGAAGGCAATCAAGTTCATACTTTTTTAGATGATATCGTGGGAGCTATTGCTGCTGCCGCTGCTAGTCGCCTCGCCCATTCTGAACCTGATCGATTAAACGAAAACCAGTGATGCTTCTATGCATCACTGGTTTTTTTTAATTCCTTTTTTCCTTTAATAAGTAATATCATTAAAAATAAAATAAACAAAATAAAAAACAAAGTAAAACAATGGAAAAAATATTCTTGAGGCAGGACTAAAATAATAGGATCTGTCTCAGGGTAAAAAATCCAGGCATCGTTATTAAAGAAAACTTCATGAAATAAGACAAAGAATTGATTGAAAGCAACAATCATAAAAAAAGCCAACGCTCCTAAACTTAATAAAATACCTTGTATCATTGTATTAAGAGTCCATACCATCTTATCTTTAAATAAACGATACAAATACCGTACACTTGGAACTAATGTTACCAATAAGATCGCATAGTTCAACTGAAATAATCGTTTCACTTCAACAAAATGAAATGCCCCTTCAGATGAAGTTGGAAAATCTTTCATCGATAGTTTTTTTACCCAAAAGAAATTTAAATATCGCATCAAGTCATCATAATTAGATAAAATGGTGTGTTTACTATACTCTGTGTATTCTGTAATACCTAAATAATGAATATCAAACACATATAACCATCTAGCATTAATTGTCAACGTAATCGCTAGACTTAATAAAAATAGAATTAATATAACCCTGTTTACTATCTCCTTTGATTTTACCACTAGCTATACCTGCCATTCATCTAAAGAATCAATGACCTTTGTAGGAGCAATAGGAAGTGTTGCCACATCTTCTTTTTTTGTAAATCCTGTTAAGACTAATAATGTATCTATATCATTATCAATTCCTGCTCGGATATCTGTTTCATAATTATCGCCCACCATCATGACTTCATTCGCAGCTAATTTTAACCGCTCTAAAGCTTTTTTCATCATAATTGCTTCTGGTTTCCCGATATAAGTTGCACTTTTTTGTGTTGCTGTCTCAATTCCTGCAATCAAACTTCCAGCTCCTGGCATCAAACCACGATGGGTTGGAATATTCTTGTCAGGGTTTGTGCCAATAAAGTGTGCCCCTTTTTGAATAGCTAGTGTCGCAACTGCTAATTTTTCATAGGTTAAATCTGTATCAAGAGCCACAACCACATAATCAGGATGTTCCTCATCTAACACAAATCCTGAAGAAAAGATGGCCTCTTTTAATCCCTCTTCACCAATCACATACACTTTTTTTCCTAAACCCTTATCATTCATATAATCAACTGTAGCTAAACTTGCTGTGTATATGGTATCAGCAGAAACATCAATATCAAAAGAGTCTTGTAATCTTTTTTTTACCACATGGGGTGTCTTAGTTGTATTATTGGTTACAAATAAAAAAGGTATATTCTTTTCTTTTAGTCGATCAACAAATCGCTTACCAGCCTTAATTGGCTTGTCTCCTAAATAAATGGTGCCATCTAAATCTATTAAATAGCCTTTATAAGTCATTTTTTCTCTCCTAATCTTCTTTTTTCTTTATTTTAAAGTGACGTTCTTTAGTTCCTTCTTTACTTTTAGGTGGTTTATTATTTTTTTTATTAGTCGATTGACTATTTTTTGATTGATTGCTTCCTTTAGGTTTTGTTTTTTTATTATTTTTAGCGTCATATTTTTTTTCACTAGTATGTGCTTGGTTTTTATTTTTAGACGATTTAAAGCTGGAAGAACGACCCTTTCGTTTAAAATCTCCAATTTGCTCAATAACAAAATAGGCACATCCAAAATTACAAAATTCATATAAGTAATCATTCAATGTATTAATTTTAGCATCAAGCGGTGCACTCTTAAAATCATCTTTAAAAAAACCACGCAATCTTAATTGATCATAGCCCCAATCACCAACAATATAATCATATTTTGATAAAACATCATTATATCGTTTAATAACTGTTTCATAATCAAATCCATCTCGATATTCTTTTACCAATCGATATGTCCCATCAGCTAATGGGAAAGAATCTGGATGATAATTTTCTAACATTTCCAAAAGAACTTCATCTACTTCTTCTGGCTGAACGTCGATATCTTCTACTTCTTCTAATTTTTTTATTTTTTTCGCCATCATTCTTACCTCTATCTTCTAATCATCATTTTGTTTATTTAAGTACATTGCCACACTATTCCTTAAAAAACTAGGTCCTAATATTTCAATCTTACCTGCTATTTCAATGGTAGGAAAAAATGGTATAAATGCTAAATGGTCAACTGTCACAAAACTATAATATCTATCCATTTCAATTGGTTTCCCTAACCAAAATCCTTCATGTATTTTTTCATTATAATTAAAGCCATCATACCATATTTCACCAAAATATTTTCCTCTAAATTTCATGCCGATAATAGGAAATTTAAGTAAAAAGTCACGATTTTTCACAACCTCTTTAGCCAATCTAATTAAGTCTTTTCCTTGTAGTGTTACTTTTATTAAATTCATTGGGTGAGGTAAACAGTCATGTAGGTCTTTTTCATCTATCTCTCCTGGTCCTAAATCTGTCAGAAATAATCCAGAATTAACCATCGCCACGTCACATCCACTACTTTTTTCCATGGCCTTTAAGGCTATTTTTATTAAAGAATCTCGTTTATTTAGTTTACTGGTCACGTTGCCCACATTTCTACTTTCTAACAACTGATCCCCCTGATTTTTGTAACTAGTAATTTCATTTATATCCGCAATCTCTTGTGATAATAGATTTATATCAATCGTTTTAGCTGTTTTTTTTATAATTTTTCCATTATGACACTCAATTGATACATCTCCTACATATTCTCCAAACTTACCTGCAGCACATAATAATACGCCATTTTCAATTAATCCCTTTGGTAATAGATGATGAGTATGTGCACCTAAAATAATATCAATTTGTGGGTATTCATTTGCCATTTTCTTATCATCCATAATACCTAAATGGGATAATAAAATGATAATGTCCACTTTTTCGGAAAGTTCATCAATCATCTGTTTTGCGGCTACAAATGGATCAACCACATCCCAACCAAATGGACTATAACTCAATACCATCGGTGCCGTTAAACCAAACACTCCTATTTTTACCTTTTGGGTAGTTTCCACAATAGTGTAAGGTTTTGCCCAAGTAGGATAATCATTAGTTAATTTATCTTTTAAATTACTTAAAACAATAGGAAAATTTGCTTGTTTATATAGATGATTTAATACTCGTTTACTATTTGTAATACCTTCATTATTTCCAATTGTGACAGCATCATAGTACACTTGATTCATCAAATTTACATTTGCTATGCCGTCCGTTGCTTCAGTTAAAGGGTGTACTCTATCCAGAAAATCTCCCACATCAAATCTAAAAACATCGCTTCCTTGATTTTCATATTTTTTAGTTTCCTCATTTAGCCAACGACGAATTTTAGGCCATCTTTCTAAATGTGAATGTATATCATTTGTATGTAATAAATGAATAATCTCTTTCATGACTAACATCCCTTCTCATATCTTTTATACTATCATATCTCATTAAAATTGGGTATTATGATAAATAAAGGAGTCGATTATATGGCTTATAAAATTAATAACTATTTTTTAGATATTGAACAAAAAAATCAAAAAATATCACGTATCTATTTTATTAATCCTACAGACGTATCAAATATTAATAAACCTACCGATTCCATAATAAATCAATGTCTAATTGAACTTCATGAATTTTTATCATATAATAGAAAACATTTTACTGTACCACTAGACTTAAGTACAGGAACAGCTTTTCAACAAAAAGTTTGGCGCACCTTGTTAGATATTCCCTATGGTCAAACATGTACCTACAAAGATATCGCCATAAAAATAAATCAACCAAAAGCCTATCAAGCTGTCGGACAAGCTTGTAAAAAAAATCCTATCCCAATGATCATTCCCTGTCACCGAGTCATCAGTCAATCTAGTCAACTAACAGGCTACTTTGGAACATCCGAATTTGGCTTAACGATTAAACAATCACTTATTACATTAGAAAAAGGAAATCACGAATGATTTCCTTTTTCTAGATTGTATATAATGTTTGCATATCTTTAGAAAATGTTGTTGGAAGTTTTAAAATATCTGTAAAATAATTTTCTATGCTACCAAAATGTTGGTTAATTAATTCAAATGCATAATCAAGGTAATCTTTATTAACGGTTAACATCACTAACATATTAGCCAATTGTTTAGTTGATGCTCCTTTTTCTTTCATTTCATTTAAAATCGCATCATTTGCCGCTTTTCTAGAATCATTTGTTTTCAAATAATCTTCATCTATTGCCTCTTTGGATACATTTAAACTAGATAATATCAAAGCAGCTGCAAATCCTGTTCGGTCTTTTCCAGCAAAACAATGAAATAATGTTGCTTCATTTGGCTCAGTCAAAAAATCACTTAAAAATTTAGAGTAACCTGTTTGTGCATCTTTTGATAAAACAAGCTCTTCATAAATCGTCATCATCGCTTGTTGAGGATTATATTTGGGATTTAATAATTCTTCTAGACTAGCTCCTTGATTAGCTGTTTCACCTAAAATATCAATATGCTCATAGGATACACCTGTTATGGTATCATCAGGACTTTGACTAACCTCAGTGTCCCCTCTAAAATCAACAATTTTTTTTAAACTGTATGACTTAACTAATTCTTCTTTATCTTCTGTTGAAATATGGACTACTTCACCACTTCTTAAAAATTGATGATTGACTACTTTTTTATTATCTAAGGTCACAATACCGCCTAAATCTCTAAAATTGACTAATGTATCCATTCTGTTCCTCCTAAAAAAATCATTTAATATGCTACATCTTACAGTTTACCAAACTTACGTTTTTTTTAGTAAGGTTAATTTTGAATTTTTTTCAAAAAAATATAAAAAAGTGATGAAGTTATTCACCACTTACAGTTGTCATTTGATCTGCTACATACTCAACTTTAATACTTTTAGCTATTTCTTTTAAATCTAGTATTTCTTTATTGGTTAATTTATCTTTTCCAAACATCGTTACTGAAAAGATAACATCTCCCGTCCTCCCCTTATACATCAGAGCTTTTTTATCTTTCGACGGCTGAAGAGCTTCTTCCATCACTCCTAAATATTGAACAGGTTCTTCTTCTCCCCACTTAACACCATCTAATACATAACCTGAGATATCACCATACATTTTTTGAGTATTGTCAAACGCATCTATTTGAATATAAGTATTTCGATTATTTTCCTGTTGAAAAGTTCCCCATAATGTTTGTTGGTTAAATTTCCCTTCGGATAATACATCATATTTTTCATTATTAAAACTAATTTTAGAGTGACCTACAAGCATATTATTAACAACAGTACTACGCTTTCCTTTTTTATCTTTAATTACCATACCAACCGTACTTTCAGTTGTTTCTTTTGTATCGCTTTTTTTATTTCCACAACCACTTAGACCAACTAAAAATAGAAGTAGTATTAAATATTTTATATTTTTCATTGGTTCTCCTATTAAATATGTTTTTCTTTACTATAACAAATTTAGTCTAAAAGATAAATACTACCACTCATTTGGACTCCATAATAATCCATCTAGCTCAGCTTTTGCTTGTTCAATTCGTTTATATTGTTCGCTTAAAATATCTTCTAACTCATTTAAAAAAGCACTCACCTCATATGTTTGAGTTTCTCTTTTTAATAAAGATAATTCATTTAATACCCATTCTTTTTCTTGCACTACTCATCCCTCATCTCTTCCAATGTCATCAATAAGCTATCTAACTCTAAACGATTTTCTTCTAATGCATCCCGTATTGATGATAATCGATTTTCTTCATCTTTAATGACTTGCTTTTGTTCTAATTCAACTAATCGCTTGATAGCCCAATTTTCTCTAACAGAAAAGCGACTATCCTTTTCTTTTGTCAAATAATGCTGATAGTTAATTAATAATTGTTTTTTATCATTTTCTTTTAAATAAGAAAATAATGCAATTGGAAAAGGTGTTAAATAAATCATTTGACACTTATAAGCAATTGCCTGAAAAGGTCTCAATAACTCTGAAATGGTAAAATGTTCTGATGCACCTGCTTGAAAAGAAGATAGCTTTTGCCCCATATTAATCACAATGCCCAACTCTTTATCTTTTAGAGCGTCCTTATATAATGAAGTAGTTAGTACTTTTTCTAGCCATTTGTATAAAATATCTGGTGCTGCATACCAGTACATTGGAAATTGAAAAATAATCCTGTCCTGCTTTTTTAATAATTCCTGTGTTTTGACTAAATCAAAAGTACTTAATTCCTCTTGTATATCGTATATTTCAACCGATGATAAAGAAGCACAACTTTCTTTTAAAAATGATTGCAACCCAGATTCATGTGAATTGGGATGGGCGATAACCACTAATGTTTTCATAACTCTCTCCTAATCTTTGCTATAAAAAGACCATCTGCCTGTCTCAGATGGTCACTCTTTACTTTTTATGTATTTGATGCATTAAATATCGCGTGAAGTGTTTGTCTTAAATGAAAATCAAATTCTAAATCACTTTCTTGATAACTTAGTCCTTCTGTTAGTGCTCTTGAAAAACTAGCAATCATATCATGATTTTCACTTAATTTTTTATCTGCTTCTGTTTGTCTTAAACCACTTGAAGAAGCTAACATTCGTACAATATTTGGATAACCTAATAAATCATGATAAAAATCTGCTTCTGTCGGTAACGTCAATTTCAACATGATTTTCACGTCATGATCTAATTGACTTAATTCCTCGTTTAATGCATTTTTTAAATAAATTTCTGCTTGCTTTTTGTCTGGAATATGTAACTCAATATCAGGCTCTAACATTGGTAAGTAACCTAGTGCATACACTTTTTTTGCTAAATCAAATTGTTGTTTGACCAGTTGCTTTATGCCCACTTCATTAGCTGAACAAATTAATGAACGGTATTTAAATCCAATGAAAGGGAAGTCTTTTGCTTTTTCCACTAGCTCATCAAATTCTGTTAACTCATCCATCAATTGGACACCCTCTCTAAGAGGAGCTAAACCTTGATCAATTTTCAAAAACGGCAACATACCTTTTTTATTCCACAAATAGTTTGGTACAGGTTCTGAAAAAACTGTTCTCTCTAATGCATCTTTGTATAAAATAACACCTAATACATATTTTGACGAAAACTCATCACTAATAATCATACGTGTGCGCATATCATGAATAATGTTATGCATCTCTTCAGATGTTTGATACGTTTCATCTGGCACACCATACTGTCTTAAAGCACCTGGGGTACTCAAATCCCCCTGATCCATCGCTGCAATAAATCCTGGATGTGTCTTTACAATAGTTAATGTTTTTTCATCTAGCATGTCACATTCTCCTTTAATTTTATTATGCTCATTATAATACATAACACACAAAAATTTAAATTAAATTTTGAAAATTTTCAAAAATAATTTCCTTAAAAAAGGCGTTCGCTTCTAACCTATCAAAACAGTTTCTTTTGGATAGTTAAATTTATTTCCCATATCTTTTAATTCTTTTCTTAATAAAGCATACATGACTGTATAGAGTCCTACTCGACCAATAAACATCAAACACATAATAAGTAATTTACCAAATAGAGTCAAATGAGGTGTTAAGCCCATTGTTAAGCCAACAGTCGCAAATGCAGAAACTACTTCAAACAAGACATACTCTATCCCAGAATGTTGTGGACTATATTCCGTCATAGATAATACCAACGCACTTAATAAACATAATAAACTCGCAAAGAAAAATAAGACAAAAGATTTCATCACAATATTTCGTGGAATAGAACGCTCTTGCCATTCTGCTTCATCTCGGCCTTTTAATGTACTGACTAATTGAATCAAAAGAACCCCTAATGTTGTTGTTTTGATTCCTCCAGCTGTTGAACCCGATGTTCCGCCAATAAACATTAAAACTATTGTTAAAATGAGACCTGCATAACTCATTGAACCATAGTCAATTGAAGCAAACCCTGCTGTACGAGGTGTCACACTTAAGAAAAATGAATTGGTAAGCTGTTTTACAAACGACATCTCATAAAATCTATCCGTAACAGAAAATAGTACTGTTCCACCAATCAACAAACTTAACGTAACCATCAAAGCAATTTTAGTATGTAAAGAAAAACGACGATGATCTTGCCAATGAATTAAGTCGTACCATACAATAAATCCAAATCCACCTGAAATAATAAGTCCAGAAATAACTAATAACACATAAGGATTCTGTTGATAACCTAATAAACTATCACCAAATAAATCAAATCCTGCATTACAAAAGGCAGAAACAGCATGAAATATACTATAAAATATCCCACGTTTCATTCCATATTCAGGTATAAACTGAAATCCTAATAAAATGACACCTAATAACTGAACACCAACAGAAAATTTCACCACAAATTTAAGTAATTTTACCACGCCACCATGGTTATTTAAATTAAGCATCTCTTTAATAACTAAACGCGATTGCAAAGACACTCTTTTTCGAAACATCATGGCCACGATTAATGCAATCGACATAAATCCTAAGCCACCAATTTCAATCAAAATCATCATAACAATATGCCCAAAAGGACTAAGTACTTGTGAAATATTAATAGGGGTTAATCCAGTTACGCACACAGATGATGTCGCAACAAATAGTGCATCAATATAAGTCAACTGCTTCCCTGTTTGATGACTTATCGGTAAAAATAATAGAAAAGATCCAATAAAAATAATAATTAAAAACATCAGGGTGATAAATTGGACCGTATTGAATCTTCTTAATCCCTTTTTATGACTTTCCATGTAATATGTTCTCCTCTAAACTAATCATATTGACCTATTGTACCCTTTGCTTTATACTTTCTCAACAAAAAAAGTTACAGAATCATCTGTAACTTTTAAAAATTTATGCTTCAATCTCATAAACGTTGAAATATAAATCACGCATATAATCAATCAAGTATTGTGGATTTAAATTTTCTCCAGTGGCTTCAACTATTAGTTCTGTTGGTTTTTTTGAGCTTCCATATTGATGGATGTGTTCGGTTAACCACTCTCTAATGGATGAATAATCATCACTTGATAAAACTTTTTCTACATCAATATCTTTGTTCATCGCATGATAAAGTTGCGCCGCATACATATAACCTAACGCATAAGATGGGAAGTAACCAAAACTTCCACCTGCCCAATGAACATCTTGTAATACACCTTCTGTATCATTTTCAGGACGAATACCTAAGTATTCTTCATATTTATCATTCCATACTTTTGGTAAATCTTTCACTTCTAAATCACCATTAAAGAGCATTTTTTCAATTTCATAACGAATAATAATATGAAGTGGGTAAGTGAGTGAATCTGATTCGATTCTAACTAAACTTGGTTTCGTTAATTTCAATCCTTTATAGAAATCTTCAGTCGAAACATCTGCAAAGGTATCACCTGTTAATTGTTTTAATCGTTCAAACTGTTTATACCAAAAAGCTTGGCTTCCTCCTACAATAATTTCATTAAATAATGATTGAGATTCATGAATTCCCATAGACGTTCCACCAGAAAGTGGCGTGTAGTCAAATTTTTCATCTATATTTTGTTCATACATACCATGTCCAGCTTCATGAATCACACCCAATGTCGCCATAATAAAATCATTGTCATCCCAACGTGTTGTAATACGAGCATCGTTGCGGTTTAAATCTAACATGAAAGGATGAACCGTATCATCTAAGCGTCCTCTTGAAAAATCATATCCTAGTTGTTCAACAACTTGTGTGACAAATTCTTTTTGGATTTCTTTTGACACTGTACGATGGATAAAATCTGTGTTAGGAGCTGTTCCTTTTTCTTCTAATTCTTTACGAATTGACATGATGCCCTCTTTGACTTGATTAAATACATCATCTAACACTGCTACTGTAATACCAGGCTCATATTGATTTAATAAGACATCATAATCTGTTGCTTCATCTTTACGCCACAATGGAATAAATTCTTTTGTCATTTTAACAATATCTGTCAAGATTGGTTCAAAAATAGAAAAATCTTGTTTTTCACGTGCTGTTACCCATACACTATGTGCATTTGATAGTAAACGTGAATATTCTTGAAAGCGATCTACTGGTATATTATTATTTAAATCATAATTTTCTTTTGCCTTTTCAAATACTTGTTTTCCAAAATCTGATAATTCATCTGGATGGTCTGAAAAGTACTCCATATACTTTCTCATTGTTTCATTAGTTGATTTATCAAAAGCCATACCTGCTAAATAACTAGACATTTCTGCTCTATATCCAGCTGACTTTTCAGGCATACCTGTTTGACTATCCCATTCTGCTAATCCGACTGCTTCATTTAATAACGCAATTTCTTTTAAATAAGCTAAAAATTCTTGTTCTTGACTCATATTAATTTACTCCTTCATTTTTTGGCTTTCTTGGTGGACGTGTTCCCCAATATTGGAACAAATCTGTTCGCAACGCCCCATTATATAGTTTACGTTTTTTCGTTGCTTTTGCCCCATAAAAACTTTCAAACTGTAAATCACTTGTTAAGATGTATTTACTCCACGTTTTAAGTGGACGATAAACGTCTCCCATTTGTTTATATAATTCTCTTACAGCATCCTCTTCTCCTAGACGTTCACCATACGGAGGATTAGCAACAATTACACCATACTCTTTATCTGTGGTAAAATCACGCAATTGCATTTGTTTAAAGGTAATATCTTCACCTAAACCAATTTCTTCTGCATTTTTCTTAGCAATTTCAATCATTTTTGGATCAATGTCTGTCCCTAGAATATCTAATTCTGTTTCATAATCAACTTGTGCCTCCGCTTCAGCTCGTAATGTTTCCATGACAGATTCATCTACCCATGGCCATGTTTCAAATAAAAATTCACGGTTAAATCCAGGTGCCATATTTCGACCAATCAACGCAGCTTCAATACAAAAGGTTCCAGACCCACAAACTGGATCATAGAAAGGTCTATCTTTACGCCACGTTGTTAAAGAAATAATAGCTGCTGCCATATTTTCTTTTAAAGGTGCGCCACCTTTTTCCAAACGATACCCTCTCTTAAATAAACTTGGTCCTGTTGTATCAAGAGTCAATGTCACTTTATCTTTTAAAAGTGCTACCTCTATTGGAAATTGAGCCCCTGTCTCTGGCAAACGACCATATCTTGAATAGTAGTCACTCAAACGATTAACAATCGCTTTTTTTGTCAAAGCTTGGCAATCTGATACACTAAACAATGTTGATTTAATCGATTTACCTGATACTGGAAAATTAGCGTCCATTGGTAAAAAATCTTCCCAAGGTAACTCTTTAACTTGATCAAATAAAGATTCAAATGTTTTGGCTTCAAACTCACCGATAACAATTTTAATTCTATCTGCTGTTCTTAACCATAAATTTGCTCGACCAATTGTTTCAATATCACCATAAAAAATAGCTTTACCGTTTTCAACATGACAATCTATTCCCATATCTCTTAGTTCACGACCAACAAGAGCTTCAATCCCACTTGCTGCTGTTGCAATTAATTTATATTTTTTCATTTGTTGTAACTCCAATTAATTTTTTATTTTAGAAAAAAAGCCTTCCATCAAACTGGAAGGCGCCCTGATGTTGTAATTTTCTATAAGCCATGTTCTGTATCAATTATTGCCAGGTACAATAATTAACGATAATCATCTGTCTACAGAATTCATTCTGTCCCATCTCTAAGTTCAATTCCTTGAGATAGGTGCCCCTACCATTGTTTGGGTTGCTCGCTCGAGGGGTTTACCCGTTCCACTGATTTTATTTCTAAAATCACTTCGTCACTGTGGCACTTTCAAGGATACTTTAGCATAGCATAAGCCTTAGCTATTTTTCCTGCCGTTACCTCTTTAAAAAGAAGTACCTTAATTTATGGTTTCATTAAGCACGAACACTACAGACATCTCAGTCTGTGCGAGCATGGACTTTCCTCACCTTACTTAAAGTAAACTGCGATTATCCGAAAATTACAATTTATTATATTTTTAATAACGACGTGTTGCTCCTAAGTCTTCATTATCTAAAAATTTTTGAGCCGCTGAAGATAAAGACTCACGAGCTTGCTCATTCATATTAACAGAAGATGAACTAGAAGGTTGTTCTAATTTTTTACCAAAAACTTCTTTTTCCAAATTAGATAATCGTTTTAATATATCAAAATTTGTCACAGAAGATGGATTTGGCACTTCCTGTTTCATACGAGATAACGTTGCCTGACTCTGTGTTAACTGATCCACTTTGTTAACCAAACGATGATTTTCTTCCTTTAATGCTAATAATTCTTGATTGTATGTTTCGTAATCTTTAATAATGGTATCCAAAAATTCGTCAACTTCAACTGGATCGTATCCACGAACTTTTGACTTAAATTCTTTTTGCAAAATATCTTTTGCTGATAAATTTAATTTAGTCACTTATTACACCTCATCTACATATCATTTTCAAATACTTTCTAAATCATTGAGTGTTATAAAATATTTATCTGATGAAAAAGATTAGATAAATACTTCCCTCCATATTATACTATAATCAGTTTTATATTGTAACACAACTGTTTTAATAAAAATATTAAAATTTTAACTAATTTGTTGAACATTCTGATAAGATTCTTCGTTTTTCTTTTCATTGTATTTCAAGGTTTGATATAATAAACAGAGGAGTGTGGTATTTTGACTATTAATTACCCTAACGGTATTCCAAAGCGTTATCAAAAAGAAGCAAAAATAAAAAAAAAGCAAAAACCATCTTTTTCTAATCGTGGAATGTCTTTTGAAGAATTCATTAATCAAAGTAATTTATACTATTTATCCAAAGAGATAGCAGTTGTTCACAAAAAACCAACCCCTATCCAAATTGTTCATGTTAATTATCCCAACAGAAGTGCTGCTGTTATTACTGAAGCTTATTTTAAAGAAGCTTCTACAACAGATTATAATGGTATTTACAAAGGTAGATATCTTGATTTTGAAGCAAAAGAAACAAAAAATAAAACATCTTTTCCACTTCATAATTTCCATGCACATCAGATTAAGCATATGAAACAGTGTCTTAACCAGCATGGTATCGTTTTTGTCCTTATTTGGTTTTCTTCGTTGCAAAGATGTTTTTTTCTTTCTGCCAACCACGTCATTGATTATTGGGAAAATAAAGAAACAAAACGAAAGTCTATACCATTAAAAATGATAGAAAATTGTGGGTATGAAATACAATTAGGTGTTGCGCCAATTGTTCCTTATCTTTCAATTATTGATCACTATATATTAAAAGGAGATTCTATTTATGAAAAATAGTTCTAACGGAAAAAAAGAGCCGCAAAAAAGACAAAAAAGGAATGTTAAAAAAGGAATACTTATTTTCCTAGCTGTCTTACTTGCTCTAATCGTTATACCCGTCATCGGCGGAGCTGGATTGTTCTTTTATTACGCGAAGGATGCACCTACCCTCGACTATAAAAAATTAGAGGATACACGTTCATCAAAAATTTATGCGATGAACGGAGATATGATTTTAGAAATTGGGGAGAAAAAACGTGAAATTATCGAACCAAATCAAATTCCTCCAATGTTAAAAGAAGCCATTATTTCTATAGAAGATAAGCGTTTCGAAAAACATAAAGGAGTTGACCCTATTCGGATTGCTGGAGCTGCTATTTCAAACATAAAAGGAACTAGCCGACAAGGTGGTAGTACTTTAACACAACAGTTAATTAAACTGTCTTTCTTCTCAACTAAAAAGGAAGATCAAACAATTAAGCGAAAAGCCCAAGAAGCATGGTTAGCAGTGGAATTAGAACAGAAAAAATCAAAAGATGAAATACTAACTTACTATATTAATAGAGTTTATATGGCAAACGGTATATACGGAATGCAGACAGCCGCAAAAAACTATTTTAATAAAAATCTAGATGAATTATCATTAGCCCAATATGCTCTTTTAGCTGGCATGCCACAAGCTCCAATTGATTATGACCCATACACTCATCCAGATATGGCAACAAAAAGACGTGATTTAGTTTTAAGTGAGATGTTAAAAGATAAAATTATTTCTCAAAAAGAATATGAAGAAGCTAAAGGAACAAAAGTAGAAGATGGTCTAATGCCATTAAAGAAAGACTCTACCACGCAAGTTGTTACAGATAACTACGTTAAACAAGTCATTGATGAAGTACAATCAAAAACAAATAAAAATGTGTATACTGATGGATTAGATATCTATACAAATATGGATTTAGATGCACAAACTTATTTATATAATCTCGTAAATAGTGATGAATCTGCTATTAATTTTCCTGATGATGAATTTCAAGCAACTGCTACTTTAATTGATGTAAAAAATGGTGATGTTCGCGCACAAATTGGTGGACGAAAATTAGGTGATGGTGCTCTAAATGATAATAAAGCAGTCACAGCTAAACGAAATATTGGGTCAACAGCTAAACCCTTGGTAGCTTATGCTCCAACCATTGAAGATTTAAATTATGGATCTGGTCAAATTTATGCCGATATGCCCTATCAATATTCTGATGGAACTGAGGTATACGATTATGACCGTTCATATCGTGGAAATTTAACTATGAGAGAATCTCTCGTTGATTCTAGAAACATCCCTGCATTAAAAGCTTTGAAAGAAGTAGGCGATGATAAGTCAAAAGACTTTATTTCAAGTTTAGGCTTAACAAATAAAGTTTATGAAGGAACTGCCATTGGATTCGAATCTTCTTCTGAAAAACTTGCGGCATCATACGCTGCGTTTGCTAATGGTGGAATTTATTATGAACCAAGTTATGTTAACAAAGTTGTATATTCTGATGGAACTGAAGAATCTTTTGATTCCAAGGGTCAGCGTGCAATGAAGGAATCAACTGCTTTTATCATTACTGATATGTTAAAAGATGTCATTAACCGTGGTACTGGTACTCAGGCACAAATAAATGGTATTGTTCAAGCTGGAAAGACTGGAACGAGTAATTATGATGATGATGTGCTTTACAAAGTAAAAGGTGAAGGAAGTCCGGATATTACATTTGTCGGATATACACCAAAATATTCTCTGGCTGTTTGGACAGGATATGACGATTATTTCCAACCCATCACTTTATATAATCAACAATTAGCTATGGATATTTACAGGGAATTCATGTCTTATCTTTACCAAAATATTGAACCAACGGACTGGAAACAACCTTCTAACGTAGTAAGAATTGGAAATGAAGTTTATGTTAAAGGGCACACACAACAAACTCAACCAAGTTACAATTACTATAAACAATCAGAAGGAGTAACTGATTATAACTACTATCAACCAGAAGAATCTAAAGCAACAAAACCTTCATCTAAAAAAGAAGAGACTAAATCAGAAAAAAAAGAGGAAACGCCTGAAGCAACTAAAGAAAAACCAACAACTAATGACAACAACCAAAATAACAGTAATCAAAATAACAATGATAGTCAAAATAATGAGACTAATAATAGCGAAGAAAACAATGCATCCTCTCCTATAAACTCTCAATCTCATAATAATAATTAATAAATACCTTATAATGATTTTGCTTGTAAAATCATTATAAGGTATTTTTATTTTTTCATATTTTTTTGCCCTTCAGCACATAAATCTAATAACAAACATCCTTCACATTTTGGTTTTCTAGCTGTACAGTGGTAACGACCAAATAGAATCATCGTATGATGAGTATCTACCCAACGTTCTTCCGGTACTTTTTTCATCAATGTTTCTTCCACTTCATCAGCTGTTGCAGACTGCTTACAAATTCTTAACCTTTTACTAACTCGTTCAACATGTGTATCTACTGCTATAGAAGGCACATTAAACATATCTCCAGCCACCACATTAGCTGTTTTTCTTCCTACTCCTGGTAAACTCATTAATTCCTTCTTTGTACGAGGAACTTCCCCGTCAAATTTGTCAACTAACAGCTGGGAAGTTTTAATAATATTTTTCGCTTTTGTTTTATAAAGTCCAATTGTTTTAATACGCATCATCACATCTTCTAGCGGTGCTTTAGCTAAATCATTTGCTGTTGGGTATACCTCAAATAAAAATGGCGTCGCTTTATTTACTGACACATCTGTTGCTTGAGCACTTAATATCACTGCTATCAGATACTGAAATGGGGTATCATGATTTAATTCCCCTTTAGCATTTGGATAAAATTCTTTCATCAAATCAATGGCTTCCATCGTTCTTTTTTTAGATAACATATCTTCTCCTATTTATCATGTGGATTTAGCCAATTATACATCGGTATTTCTGGCAGCTTTTCATCAGTTGTTGTCTGTTTTTTTTCATCTATTTCTTTTAAACGCTGTTTTTGATCCTTTTGTATTGCTTGTTTAGAATGCAAATTTTTTCTTTCCCAATTTAATAAAATTCGGTCCATATACTTTAAACTATAAGCTTGGTTTAGTATGGCTTCACGAAGAGCTAATTCAATTAATTCAACGGAATATTTATCCTCATTTAACCACTGTTGAATAGTCTCCATTTCTATTGGTGATAAAGATCTACCAAATTCTTGTTCAAACTTATTAAATAAATTTACTTTTTTGTCTTCTTGAATTTTTTCTGTTGTCTGAACTGCTTCTTTAGTCATAACATTTTCTATCTTTTCATAGACTAACGTTAAATCATAGCGATCTTCTGTTTTGCCAAATTCATTACGACTTGTTTCAATAGATAAAACGCCTTTTGTCATTAATTGTTGAACCATTTGATAGCCTATTTCATTTGTTATGCCCATATATTGTGCAATGATATCCATTGTTGGAAAATCATTTCCTTTTTGACTACATTGTAATAATTGTAAATAAAGTATCATTTCAGAGTCCGTCATACCAATTTTTTTATAATATTTAAACAATAAATTTGAAACAGTTGTTGTCCCTGAATTTAAGTAATAATCTAGTGATAACATTTGCCCACTCCTTCTTTTAAAGTATAACAAATAAAAAATAAAAAATAAAAAATAAAAAACAGAACACTGCCTTAAAAAAGAAGTTCAACCTATCAGTTAACTATTAAAACAATACGCATCATGTTTTTTTACTTTTATGAATATTTATGATTATTGAAACGTTTTTATGACGTAACAATTATTTTGATTTCACCCTACATTAACACAAAGAAAGATACATCATTTGTTTAAATTCGATTCATAATTTACATCAAAATAATATCACCATTTTAAAACCTTTATTATTAGTCACTCAATAAGTGCTGATCTACTTTCTAATATCTGTACTTCCAATTATTATTTAAAATACCTTTTGACCATTTATTATACACAAAACAAAAAAGACGACTCACGTAAGTCGTCCTTTCTATCTATATTTTAGGCAGTGATACTTTTCTATACTGCTCTAGAATGTCATCATGTAATTCTTGAACTGTTTTTATTGTCGAAATTGTCCCAATAATTTGTCCAGCCATCACCGAACCATTCACCATGTCACCTTCCTTAACAGCCTTATACAAAGAGCCTATAGTTAAAGCTTCTAATTCATCTCTTGATACTTCCTTAGCCTCTAATTCTAAATAGTGACTTGTCATCTCGTTGCGGATGTTTCTTACAGGAGCCCCATTTTTTCGTCCTGTCACAACGGTTGAGGTTTCATTAGATAAAAGGATTTGTTCTTTATACGCATCTGAGACTGGGCACTCTTTTGTTGCTAAGTAAACTGTTCCCATCTGAACCCCCTTTGCACCTAATGCTAATGCTGCAGCCAACGATTGCCCATTCGATAACCCTCCTGCAGCCACAACTGGAATACTCAACGCTTGTGTTGCCGCAGACACTAATGGAAATGTACAAACTTCTCCAATATGTCCTCCTGCTTCCATTCCTTCAACAATCACCGCATCCGCTCCTAATTTTTCCATCTTTAAGGCAATGTCAACATTTGGAACAACAGGCATGACAATAACACCTGCTTCTTTTAAACGTTTCATATATGGTTTTGGTGTTCCTGCACCTGAGGTAATAATTTTAACACCTTCTTCAATCACCACATCAATAATGTCATCTCGGTTTTCCATCATCAACATCACATTAACCGCAAATGGCTTATCTGTTAGTTTTTGCGTTTTTCGGACTTCTTCTCTTACTTGTTCCGTTGTCATACCACCAGAAGCAATAACTCCAAGTCCTCCTGCTTCTGATACAGCACTAACTAATTCTGATGTCGATATTTTGGCCATTGCTCCTTGAATAATTGGGTATTTTATTCCTAATAACTCATTAATTAATGTCATAGTCATCCTCTTTCTTTTATCAAACTTTGTGATGTTCTTACTACTATAATAGTACTTGTTATTGTAAGTGGTTTCAAATCACTTTTTCTTACGCCTTCTATTATTAAAACTAATACAGTATTAGATGTTTATTTATAGTCTAAATAAAAAAACTTTGCTATTTTTCACAAAATACTTTATATTTGTAATTACTGATAAATAATAAGTAAAATATAAATGAATTGAGGAAATGATTATGTCAAATGTATTAGTTATTAAAGCACACCCATTAACAACGGATGATTCACGTACCCTTAAAGTATTAGATACCTTTTTGACATCTTACAAAGAAAGTCACCCAACAGATATGGTTGAATTCGTTGATGTTTACGATGATTTCATACCAGAAATTGACAAAGATATCTTAACTGGTTGGACTAATTTAAGAGAAGGAAAAGAAATTACGGAAGAACAAACAAAAAAAATTGAACGTTTTTCTGAATTGACTGAACAATTTCTGAATTCAGATAAAATTATCGTAGCTAATCCTTTATGGAATTTAAATATTCCAACTAAATTAAAAGCATGGATTGATACCATCGTTGTTGCAGGCAAGACGTTTAAATACACTGAAACTGGTAAAATCCCCTTGGTTCCAGGGAAAAAAATGTTGCACATTCAAGCAAGTGGGGGCATTCACTCTGGTGAAGATACTTCTTCTAAATATGTCAAAGAGATCTTTAACTTTGTTGGTGTAGAAGAAACAGATTCTATTATCATTGAGGGATTAGACTATCAACCAGACAAAGCAGATGACATCTTGGCATCTATTATTGAAAACACAAAAGAATTAGCTAAAACCTTCTAAGAAAATGGTTACATCATAACTAATTGATGTAACCATTTTTTGAATTTTACTCAAAGAAAAAAACCATCTATCTGACGGTTTTAAACTATTATTTCTCTTTATAATACGACATTGGCCATTTATCAAAGAAAGTATTCATAAATAGCATTGGCATCATGTAAACAAATTGACCACCTAAAATACCTAACATAGGATGCCCTAATCCTAAATGATTTCCTCCAAAAGGCCATAACTGAAGTGTTTTAAGCCAAAGTATTCCTAATACTGAGCCAATAGTTATCACAATGATTAATTGAATAACAATACGTTTCCATGCTGATGGAACCACTTCTTTATTTGGGTAATCATCAAAATGATGATGCCATGTTAGCAACACATTAATAATCGTTAACACGAATGATGCAACTGCTAAGTCTGGATCAATCCCAATTTCTGTCGCAAGGGGGGTTAGTAACTGGCTAAGTATTGGTAGCATAACGAATGCCCCAATCACCGCAATAGCTAATCCAATCAACCCTGAAATAGGTTGACGCGTCGTAAAAAGTTTCTGTGGGTATCCTTCTGCTCCTTCTGCTGGCAATAAGAAGAAGAAAATAAACAATTGACACCAAGCAATAGCTGTTGACCATGACCCAAAAGGAATTTGAGTAATTGCTACTCCATCAATTTGTAACTGGAAAAAACTTGGAACGATAAACACAATCCAATTAAACAGGGCTAAAAATAATCCTAAAAATAGTGTTCCAAATGAAATAGACCAATCGGATTGACTGTACTGACTAAACGGGTATTTACCAAATAAACTAACCAATGGTATTTGTGTTAAAATAACTGACAAGGCAAAGAAATTAATCGCTGACCAGCCCTTTATTGCCAAAAGAGCTTGTACATCATTTTCTGGTCTAAATAATACTTGCCAACTAAATGGTTCCCACCATAATCCTAAAAAGGTCACAAATAAACTAAATCCAATGATACCAACTAAAAATGCCATTAATGTGTATCTAATGCCTGTTTTCAAATGAGTTAAATTTCTTGTATGTTTCCCATAATTCCCAAGATTCAAACTAAACCAAACCCACGTTGAAATAACTAACCAGAAAAAAGTTCCCTCAACTGATTCTTTAAAGAAATGTCCTTGAATTTCTGTCGATAAATTATTAACACTCTCACCACCAACAAGACCAATTACTAATTGCCAAACATTTGACCAAATAATCCATCCTGCAGATGCAAATAAAATTAAAAATATCACGGATACAATACCACTTAGTAAAGGATGTTTGATCCTTTTAGCAATCACAATATTTTCCATAACCTTCTCCCTTATATTTATTTTGTTATATTCGCGCAAAATATAAGTTTAATTTATAATAATTTGTAATCGATTACAAATTACAGAATATTATGATATCTAATAGTTTTTTTAATAGTCTTTAGCTATTGACAAGGTAATATAAGTCATGATTCACAAAAAAATCCCCTAGAATAAATCTAAGGGATTGACTACTCATTATTATTTAGTACCAAATAAACGGTCACCAGCATCCCCTAAACCAGGAACAATGTAACCTTCTTCGTTTAATTTTTCATCTAAACCGGCAGTATAGATATCAACATCTGGATGAGCTTCTTGAAGAGCTTTGATACCTTCTGGAGCTGATACTAAACAAACAAATTTAATATTTGTTGCACCACGACGTTTTAATAAATCAATTGCCATAATAGCTGATCCACCTGTTGCTAACATTGGGTCTACAACAAATAATTGTCTATCAGCAATATCTGCTGGTAATTTAACAAAATATTCAACTGGTTCTAAAGTGTCATGGTCACGATATAAACCAACATGTCCAACTTTAGCTGCTGGTATTAATTCTAACATACCATCAACCATTCCAATACCTGCTCTTAAGATTGGGATAATCGCTACTTTCTTACCAGTTAACGTTTTTTGTACTGACGTTCCCATTGGTGTTTCAATTTCAATGTCTTCTAATGGCATATCACGAGACACCTCATAAGCCATTAACATAGCAATCTCATCAACAACTTCTCTGAAAACCTTTGTTCCACAATTTTTTTCTCTGATAATTGTTAACTTGTGTTGGATTAACGGATGATCTATCACTTGAAATTTTCCCATAATGCGATTCTCCTTTTAAATTTTATTCTTATCTATTGTAGCCGAAAAAAAGGGAATTGACTAGTCAATTCCCTAAAAATTTTATTTATAAAGTGGATGACTCTTTAATAGCTCTGCTACTTCTTTTCTCACTTTCTCTAATACACTCTCTTCTTCATGATAAGTTAGTGCTTCAACAATTAATTCAGCTACTTTTTTAGCATCTTCTTCTTTAAATCCACGTGTTGTAATAGCGGGTGTTCCAATACGGATGCCACTTGTTACAAATGGACTTTGGCTCTCAAATGGGATGGTATTTTTATTAACTGTAATATGCACACTATCTAAAATAGCTTCTGCTTCTTTACCAGTTAACTTAAATCCTGTCACATCTATCAATAATAAATGATTATCTGTATCACCACTAATTAAACGAGCTCCTGGTGTTTGATTGATTACACGAGCCATAGCCTTAGCATTTGCTAATACTTGTTTACTATAATCTTTAAATTCTGGTAATAGTGCTTCTCTAAATGCCGCAGCTTTTCCTGCTATTACATGCTCTAATGGACCACCTTGAATACCTGGGAAAATAGCACTATTTATCTTTTTAGCTAATTCTGGAGAGTTAGTTAAAATAAGACCACCTCTAGGACCTCTTAATGTTTTATGAGTCGTTGATGTCACAATATCTGCATATGGAACTGGATTTTGATGTAGACCTGTTGCAACAAGTCCAGCAATATGAGCCATATCCACCATTAATTTAGCTCCAACACTATCTGCTATTTCTCTAAATTTCTTGAAATCAATGTCTCTAGAGTATGCACTTGCTCCAGCTACAATCAGTTTTGGTTGATGTTTTCTTGCTAAAATTCTCACCACTTCATAGTCGATAACTTCTGTCACTGGATCTACACCATATGACACAAAGTTATATGTTTTACCACTAAAGTTTACTGGAGAACCATGCGTTAAATGCCCACCTGCTGTTAGGTCCATTCCCATCACTGTGTCGCCTTCTTCAACTAATGATAAATAAGCTGCAGTGTTAGCTTGTGAACCTGAATGAGCCTGAACATTAGCAAAATCAGCTTGAAATAAATCTTTCGCACGATCAATTGCTAAATTTTCTACTACATCAACAAACTCACAGCCACCATAATATCTGCGTCCAGGATATCCTTCAGCATATTTGTTTGTTAACACACTTCCTTGAGCTACCATAACAGCCTCAGATACAAAATTTTCTGAAGCAATTAGCTCTATTGTTTCTTGTTGTCTTTGTTTTTCATTAGCTATAGCATCCCACAAAACAGCATCTTCTTTTTTATAATCCATATGCAAACACACTCCCGATTTTTTATACCATTGTACCATATTTCTTTATGATTATTATTATTTTCTAAAAAATGTTTGATTTGCTGCTTTTTTTAGTCGATTCATATAACCCATATTTTGGCTTACTTCAGGATACCCTTCTGCTAAAATCACACCATTATATCCCACTAATTCAGTATCGAGGGCTCTTAATCCACCAAACAAATGATGCATAGCAGATTTAACTTCTTTTTTGTCTGATAGTATATAGTGAGCAAATACCGAATAATCCCCTAAACGACTCACTATTTCTTTATTAGATAAAATAGCGACTGTTTTATTTAATTGTTGGTAATATTCAACCGCTTCTTCCCAATTATCTAATTCACTATCTATCATTACCACTGGTGTGTCAGGAGAATAATGTTTGTATTTCATACCTGGCGATTTTGGGGCGTTGTGTTCATCAATTAAGTGTGTATCTATCGCTATTTCACCAATAACTTGTTCAATCTCTTCTTTTGTAATCGCTCCTGGTCTTAAAATAGTCGGCATGTTAGGATTACTCATATCTAACACGGTCGATTCTATCCCAACCTCACATTCACCGTCATCTAGTATCCCTTCAATCTTTCCGCTTAAATCATTCAATACGTGAATGGCAGTAGTTGGACTTGGTTTACCTGATGTATTAGCACTTGGACCAACTAGTGGTGTACCTGACTGACGAATCAATTCAAGTGTGACAAGGCTATTAGGCATTCTAAAAGCAGCTGTATTTAAATTAGCTGTTACACTGGTTGATAAATTATTGTCCTGTGCTAAATTAAAAATAAGCGTTAATGGTCCTGGCCAGAATGTCTTCATTAACTGTAAAGCTTTATCAGGAATACTATCAACATATTCTTCTACCATCTCTTTTGAATTCACATGAACAATCAAAGGGTTATCACTGGGACGTCCCTTAGCTAGATAGACTTTTTTCACCGCTTCTGTATTGGTCGCGTCTGCTCCCAATCCATAAACAGTTTCAGTTGGAAATGAGATGAGTCCCCCTTGCTTAATAATTTTTGCTGCTTCTTTTATTTCATCATGATGATATACTTTTGTATCCATCTTTACACTTCCTTTTAGTAAACTTTAACGATTCGGTCATGTCCTGACATGTCTTTTACAATTTCTACTATTTTATTAGGAAAATACTCTTGAAATATCTGTGCTACGCTACTTCCTTGTTTATACCCTATCTCTAAATAAATCTTTCCATCACTTGTTAATAATTGCGTTGCTTCTTTTGCTAGTTTTTCATAAATAGCCAACCCGTTATCGTTAGCAAATAACGCTAATTTCGGTTCATAATTTCTTACTGATTCATCCATTTCTTCCCATTCATCAACGCCAATATATGGTGGGTTAGATAAGATAATATCAAACATCTGATTTGCCATTGGTTCAAGGGTATTTCCTTCATAAAACTCAATGTCAGTTTCTAAACATTTAGCATTTTTCTGTGCTATTTTCAATGCTTCGGGTGATAAATCAATCGCCTTAACCGTCCAATTAGGTCTGTTCTTTTTCAAACTAATGGCAATAATACCTGTTCCTGTTCCAACATCCACCACAACTTTTTTTTCAAGGTCACTTTCTGTTAAACAACATTCTACAAGTTCTTCTGTTTCTGGTCTAGGAATTAAAGTATCTTCTGACACTAAAAAACGTTCTCCATAAAATTCACATGAGCCAATCAAATATTGTGGTGGATAATCCTGACTGACCTTTTCTAAATCATTTGATAATCTGTCCAATAAATCTTTTGGAACATCTTTTTTAAAATGTAACAACAAGTCTGTTTTTGTCCATTGATTATACTCAAGTAACAAATATTCAGCAATTGAAACGTCTTTATCATGTGCTTCTAAAAAAGAAGAAGCCCATTTCAGGACTTCAAAATATGTAACAGGCTTATCCATTTAATTTCTCCAATTGAGCTGTTTGATCATAAATAATTAAAGCATCTACAATTTCGTCTAATTTTCCTGCTAAGATTTGATCTAATTTTTGAATCGTTAAGCCAATTCGGTGATCAGTGACACGATTTTGTGGAAAATTATAAGTGCGAATACGTTCGGAGCGATCCCCTGTACCAACAGCCGATTTACGATTTGCATCATACTCACTACGACTTTCTTGTTGTAATTGGTCATACACTCTAGCACGTAATACCTTCATTGCTTTTTCTCTGTTTTTTAACTGAGAACGCTCATCCTGCATCGCAACAACAATGCCTGTTGGGATATGTGTCAAACGCACAGCAGAGGCAGTCTTATTAACGTGCTGTCCACCAGCTCCACTTGCATGATAAATATCCACACGGATGTCTTTATCTTCTAAATCTAATTCAACTTCTTCTGCTTCTGGTAACACAACAACTGTTGCTGTTGAAGTATGAACACGACCTTGAGATTCAGTTGATGGGACACGTTGTACACGATGTGCACCACTTTCGTATTTTAGTTTTGAAAAGACACTGTCACCTGTAATCATCACAGTCACTTCTTTGTAACCACCAATATCAGTGATATTAGCGTCCATCACCTCAAATGTCCATCCTTGGTTTTGAGAGTAACTTTGATACATTTCAAACAAATCTCCTGCAAATAATGCCGCTTCATCTCCACCAGCAGCTCCACGAATTTCTAAAATGATATTTTTATCATCATTAGGATCTTTTGGTAATAAAAGAATCTTAATTCGTTCTTCTAATTCTTCTTTTTCTGTTTTTAATTCAGATAACTCTTCTTTAGCCATCTCTTGCATCTCATCATCAAGTTTTTCACCTAATAACTCTTCAGTATCTGAAATACCTTGAGTGACTTCTTTGTATCGACGGTACACGTCAACTGTTTCACGTGTTCCTGCTTCTTCTTTTGATAGCTCCATGAAACGTTTTGTGTCACTGACGACATCAGGGTCACTTAGTAATTCCGCTAATTCTTCATAGCGGTCTTCTATCGCTTGTAATTGATCAAACATTTTCTTCATCCTTTCGATTTGACAGTGGTGGATTCACATAATGCTTACGACAAACTGGGTAGTAAGCTTCATTGCCACCTATTTGAATTTGTTCACCTGTATAAACAGGTTTATTGTTATCCATTCTTAGATTCATTGTGGCTTTTTTATGGCAAAACCAACAAATTGTTTTTAATTCTTCTATTTTATCTGCGTACAATAATAAATACTTAGAGCCCTCAAACAACTCATTTTTAAAATCATTTTTAAGTCCAAATGCCATCACTGGAATATCTAAATCATCCACAATTTTAGCAAATTGAACCACATGAGCTTGTTCTAAAAATTGAGACTCATCAACTAGGATACAGTATGGTTTATCAGTCATCTTTTTTACTATATCATAAACATTGGTTTCATGAAAAATCGGAATAGCCTCTCGTCGTAATCCAATGCGACTGGATATAATACCAATCTCATCTCTTGTATCCAATCCACTGGTCATCAAAACGACTGGTTTATTTTGCTCTTCATAGTTGTGAGCAACCTTTAAAATTTCAATCGTTTTCCCACTATTCATCGCACCATATTTAAAAAATAATTGAGCCATTTATTTTACTCTCCTTAGTTTATCCTATGATAGTATACTGTAATTTTAGAAAAAAATCATCCAATCAAACACTTTTTTACTATTTATAATAGATTTTTTCATAGAGAGTTTTTTTAATAATCCGTCTGATTCAACCTTGATAGTACGATAAACCAAATGAGACACAATAAAATACCTTGTAAAGTGTTTACCTCTAATCTATATAATAACATAAATAAAAGACCTGAAAATAATTCCCACAATGTACTAACATGACCAATATGATTAAAGCAATATAAACAACGACCTTTCAAGAAACAATAAGAAAACACTGGAACTAATTCAAACCACCTTAACTCATGTTGGCAATAAGAACAATGAGATCTAGGTAGGACAATGGATTCCTGTTTAGATACCCTCTCACCCACTAATACAAAAAAAGAAGCCAAAGATGCTCCTAAGAAAAACAATAAAATAGACAAAACCATTCAATCACCACACCCTTCTTTCTATAAACATTCGAAAAAAGAAAAGAGCTCTCTTAAAAGAACTCTTTTTAGCGTTGATATTTTTGTAAATCTTGCTCATACTTTGTAACGTTTGATTTGTTCACTTTTCTCAAACGGCCTTTAATTGGTTTGGTTTGAAGTGTTTTTAATACCAAATCACCTTTACCATTTAAAATATCGACAAAAGTTGAAATATCTAATAAATCAATCACACCAATATCATCTGCAGTCATACCATCAATTTGACATAAGGCCCCAACAATATCACCGGCACGCATTTTTTGCTTTTTACCTGCATTAATGTGAATTTTCATAATGTCTTCATTAAAAGATAATCCTTTTTCTTTTCTAAGCTTTGGCGATTCTAATTGTCTATCTAAAAATGGGCGTTTCATCTCTTTAACTTGTTCACGATTCGGTCGACGCATCTCTTCTAAACTATCACCTTCCTTAGCCAAAATCGCTTTAAAAGATGATTTATCTTTTGAATTAATAAATGAAATAGCTTTACCACTTTTTTCAAAACGAGCTGTTCGTCCAATACGATGTGTATACGTTTCAACTTTATCAGGAATATCATAATTCACGACTAATTTTATATCAGACACATCTATTCCTCTTGCTGCAACATCTGTCGCCACCAAACAGTGAATGTAGCCACGTTTATAATCTTTTATCACGCGTGTTCGATCACGTTGTTCCATGCCACCATGCAACATCTCACAATTAACACCTAGTAATTTTAATTGTTTGGTTAATTCTTCTACCATTATTTTGGTATTACAAAAAATAATACTTGTTTCAGGATTTTCAACTATCAGTGTGTCCTTAAACTGAGACAATTTTTCATCATCAGCTGCCCATTGATAATACTGAGAAATTCGTTTTTTTTGTTCGCCAGTTTTTTTAATTTCCACATAGACAGGATTTTCCAAATATTTTTTAGATAATCGTTTCACCGCATCTGGCATTGTGGCAGAGAATAGAGCCGTATTTCTTTTTTTAGGTAATCTCGGCATAATTTGATCTAATTGCTCAATAAATCCCATCGCAAACATTTCATCTGCTTCATCTATAATCACTTGGTTAATTTTACTTAAATCAATTGTTTTTTGCATGATATGGTCATACAATCGACCAGGTGTTGCAACTACAATATGAGTTCGTTGTTTTAATTGTTTAACCTGCATTTGAAAAGAACTCTTTCCAAATAAACTCACGACTTTTAATCGCTTATAACGACCTATATTAAATAATTCTTCTTGAATTTGTGTCGCCAATTCTCTAGTTGGCGTTAGAATTAACACTTGTGGGTATCGTTCTTCCCACTCTACTGTATCACAAACAGGAATACCAAAAGCGGCCGTCTTCCCACTACCTGTTTGTGATTGGACCACCGTATCTTTTTTTTCAAGTAACAATGGTACGACTTCTTTTTGCACTTCTGTGGGGGTTGTATAGCCTAAAACATCTAATGCCTCAGTTATCGACTCATCAATACCAAATAGATTAAATTTATTTTTTACCATGTTAACATCCTTCATAAATAAGCCACTTGCCTATTTTCTTTATTTTAGCTTTATCAGTGTAACATGTTTTATCTAAATTACTAGCACTATTAGTTAATTTTCACCATTTTAAAAACATCTAGCAATAAATAACAATGAATAGCTACAGAAATTGGTTTTAATAATATAATCGTTTTAATATAATCTTTTAATGATATCTTTGTAAAACCAGAAGCTAGACACGCTAAATCATCTGGACCAAAAGGCATTAAAAAAGCGATAATAAGCATCCAAACAGTATGCTTATCCCCTACATCAATTAGCCTTTCTAAACGGGGCATATTTTTATCTGATGTGATTGATAAAACAAATTTTCTGCCATATTTACGCACAAGTAAAAATAGTATGATTTCTCCTATTACTAATCCAGCTGAAGCATACAATACACCAAGAACAGGACCAAATGCTAAAATACCAGCTACATCACTCACACCACCAGGGATAATTGGCACAATAGGTTGAATCATTTGAAGGAACATGAACATCATAGGACCAAAAATACCAAAACGATGAACAAATTGTTTCAATATAAGTGGATTTTGAAATAGATTATATTTAAAGGCAAAAAAAGTTGCTACAATTACTACTAATAATCCGACAATAAATATGATTTTATTTAACTTTTTCATTCAATCACCTCTACTCGTTCACTCTTTTCATCTAAACACTAATCAATTATGAATGTTTTAACTAATTTTGTCTAATAAAAAAAATCAACCACATAAGTGATTGATTTTTAAATATTATACAGTTAATCCAATATTGTTTTCTTTCGCTTGTTCCACCATTTTTTGCGCCACATACACATCTAGCACTGCTGAGCCAACTGTTTTGAAAATAGTAATGTCTTCATCATGTTCTCTACCCTGTAACTTACCTAAGCCAAGCTCTCCTAATTCACCAGCATATTTATCTTCTGATAGATAGCCATCTTCTAATGGTTGCATGAAGTCTCCTGCTTCTTGTAACACGCCATCCATTGTATCAAAGATAACTAAGTCAGATTCTTTAATAATTTCTCGTGGAATTTCGCACATATCATGTGTGTATGCTCCCACACCATTGATGTGAGCTCCCTTTTTCACCCACTCACTAGAGAATGTTGGGCGTTTAGATGTTGTTACGCTTGTGATGATGTCAGCACCCTCAACACATTCTTGTGCTGTTTGAGTTGGAATCATTGTAACCTTAAATTTTTCTGCCATTTCTTTTGCAAATGCAGAGGCTCTATCAAAATCAATATCAAAGATACGCACTTCTGTTAAATCTCTTGCTGTCAACATCGCCCATAATTGACTTTCAGCTTGTCCACCAGTGCCAATCAAAGCACCAATTGTTGCATCTTTTCTCGCCAAAAGTTCTGTTGCCGCTCCTTGCACAGCCCCTGTTCTTAATTGTGTTAAGTAAGTTCCATCAAGCATCGCATTCACAATACCTGTTTCTGCATCTAACACAACCATTGTAGCTGGTACACTTGGAATGTTTTTTTCAATATTTTTTGGATAAACCGACACAATCTTGACACCTAACGCATCTTTTCCACTGTCACATTCAACATAACCTGGCATATAAAGACTCTGTCCCTCTGCTTTTGGTACTGGAATATTCGTTCTTAATGGAATAGTTGCTCTACCCTCTGAATAAATTTTTAACGCCTCTAGTGATGCATCCATTGCGGCTCTCATATCAAAACATTTTTCAATATCTTCTTTTTTCAAAAATAACATACTCTTTTCCCCCTTAAGCTGTTTGTGATCCTTTTTTAAGTTGCGCTGCTAACATTGAATATGAGCTATATAAAAGAACAAAGATAACGACCCATTTCAACATGTAAGTATTTAAAGATTTTACTAAAAAGACTGCTACCAATACCCCTAAAACACCAAAGATTGACGTAAATAATGTAATTTTACGGCTATATTCCCCAAATTTAATAAATTGAACACTTCCAATTGGTACTGAGAAGGTACAAGCACCCATCATGATTGGAAATGCGGCGATTGGATCCATTCCTAATAAGTAAACTGTAACCATTGTCAAAGCATATGACCCAATCCCAATATTATTTAAAGCCCCATATACAAATAATAAGAATGCCGCTAAGACTAGTTTACCACCATATAACTCTGTTGCTGTTCCATTTGATTGAATCCAATTAACTTGTCCGGCAAAAATTAAGAATGCTGCAATGATTAATCCTACACCAACGAATTTTTTAATGGTATCTTCTGGTAGTTTCACTACAAATTTTGGTCCAATATAAGCACCGATTACTTGCGCTATAATACAAATCGCTAATGTTTTAATCCCCACATTTACCCCTGAAATATATGATAGAGCCATAGCTGCTACAGGTATAACACATTGTGTGTTTAATGTTCCTGGTAATTTTTTCATATTTACCCAACCTAATTTTGGATAAAGAACGGTCCCTATTGCAAAATCTGAAATACCAAATGTTGATAAGAAAAACATGATAAATGATGTAAACGGCAACCATTTTACATTCGCTTTTTCTTCTTTAAATTCTTCTTTATGACTCATTAAATCTTTCACAAAAGTAAAAGCAAAAAATCCATTGACTAATATAATTAATGTTAATAAAACTGTTCTGACCATGACTATTCCCCCTTAAATATTGAACGCACTTTTTCAAACTCGTGACCATATTTACTACGCAATTCTTGAGGTAATTCTTCAATAATTTTCAATGTATAAGCATCATGTTTGATATATTCTTTTGATAGACTGACCATCGCATTATTTTTTGTCCACGTGACGTCTGTTTGACTTGTTTCTTCTGATAATGTGCCAAACACGACTTCTTTTTCATCTCGAACAATGTTAATCCACCTAGAGCCAAAGTCTTTTAATTTTTCTTCTTCAAACCCATGTTGATAATAATGATTTAGCGGTAAGTCGTAATGATGTTCTGTATCAAATAAAATCACCACGCACTCGTCTAATTGTTTCTCAGCTTCTTGTAATAAAAATAATAGCTCATCACTGATATCCTGTTTCCATATTTGAACCAACAAACTTTTTTTAGAGTGCTTAATTAAATGCTCAACTTTTTCCAAAACATGAGAATACCCTTCAATTTTCCATAATAACTCTTCTTCTTCAGCTTCTTTTATCCCGCCTAATTGCTTATCCAAAATTGCTAAATCTTGTTTAACATCCTTTTCTAAGCGTTCAATAAATTCATCTGAAGATATCGCTCGATACAACTTTGGTTCTGATTTATTTACAATAACTAAATTTTTTTTCAATAACTTTTCTAAAATGTTATACACTTTTGAGCGTGGTACACCAGATTGTTTACTTATTTCATAACCTGTTAACTTATCTTGTTCCAACAGTGTGGTGTACACTAATGTCTCCATCTCAGAAAAATGATATTTTTTCATTATTTGTATTATTGTTTCCATAATTTTTTCAACCTCTTTTTTAGTAGCTACCTTAGTAACTACTATATCACAAAATAACGTTTACACAATCTATTTGTGATATTTTTAACATTAAATAAACCCTTTTTATAAAGTTTTCACAAGATTAAATTTGATTAAAACGCTTATAAAAGAACTTTAATCACAAATATTAAAATAAAAATTTCACGAACAAAAAAACTCAAATCAAATTGATTTGAGTTTTTATTAATTAAACACTAAGATAATATAAGTGCATCATCTGTCAGTGATTGTCCACTATTTTTTTGGAATAAGTCCATTAAATCTTGGACTTTTAACCCTTCTTTTTGCTTTCGATTGATATCAACAACAATTTTCCCTTCATGTAACATCACCAATCGATTGCCATATTTGATAGCATCTTCCATATTATGCGTAATCATTAATGTGGTTAAATGATCTTCGTAAACCATCTTTTCTGTCAACGTTAAAACAGAATGACTCGCTTTAGGATCAAGAGCCGCTGTGTGCTCATCTAATAATAATAATTTAGGTTTTACGATTGTTGACATAAGAAGTGTTAAAGCTTGTCTTTGACCTCCTGAGAGTAATCCCACTTCTTTTTTTAATCTATCTTCTAAACCTAAGTCTAAGCGTGCTAATTGCTTTTTAAATTCTTCCCGTTGAGCATCTGTTACACCTAAAGACAATCCTCGTTTTTTACCTCTAGCATAAGCAATCGATAAATTTTCCTCAATACTAAGTCTTGTGGCAGTCCCCATTCTAGGATCTTGAAACACACGACCAATATGAGCGGCTCTTTTTTCTGTTTTTTGGGAAGTTATGTCAATATCATCCAAAATAATTTCACCTGAATCAACTGAAATATTTCCAGCAATACAGTTAAGCAACGTTGACTTACCTGCACCATTTCCTCCAATAACAGTGACAAAATCCCCCTCATTTAGCATAAGATTCACACCACGTAAAACATGATGCTCATTAACAGTGCCTACTTCAAAACTTTTATGTATATTTTTTAATGTTAAAGTTGGTGTCATAATAATTCCTCCTAATCTTTATAAGTGTTTCTTTTTATTAAATTTGTTCTTAATCAAAGGTGATGATAAACAAATCGTCAACACAATGGCTGAAAACAGTTTTAAATCTGTTGGTGCTACACCTAAATACAAGACAAGAGAAATAATAAATCGATAAATAATTGAACCCAAAATAATTAAAAACAATCGTTTGACAAAACTAACATCTTTAAATAACACTTCACTGATAATCACAGAAGCTAATCCAATGACGATTGTTCCAATCCCCATACTAATATCAGCATACCCATTACTTTGAGCCATTAATGCTCCTGATAATGCAATTAAACCATTAGAAATCATGTATCCTATTATTTTCATATTATCAGTATTAATTCCGTTCGCTTCACTCATGGCGATATTATTCCCTGTTGCATGAATAGCTAACCCAATGGCTGTTCTAAAAAATAAGAATAAAAACAAAATAACAATAAGTGAAGCAATCACTCCAACAACTAATGTGGCAATTTGATTTGTCATTCCTAAATCATTAAAAATACGCATCACGGTTTTTTTTCCAAGTAACGAAACATTCGCTTGGCCCATAATTCTTAAATTCACTGAATACAAACCAGTCATTGTCAAAATACCTGCTAATAGTGCTGGTATTTTTAATTTAGTATGCAATAATCCAGAAACAAGTCCAGCTAATACCCCACCACCTAATCCCATTATTGTTGCAATTAATGGAGAAGTTCCTGACACAATTTGGCTGGCACTTATAGCTGCACCTAATGGAAAACTAGCCTCTGCTGTTAAGTCTGCCACATCTAAAATTCGGTATGTTAAATACACACCAATAGCCATAATCGACCACAAAAAACCTTGAGAAACACTTGAAATTATGATATCCATTACAATTCACTCCGCTTATCTTTATCTTATTTTATCGTTGAAGGGTCAATCCCCAATGCTTTTGCCATATCTTTATTGACTACTAATTCCAAATCAGTGGATGTTTCTACAGCTAAATCAGCCGGTGTCGCGTCCCCTTTTAAAATTTTAACTGCAAGTTTTCCTGTTTGTCGTCCTAATTTTTCATAGTCAATACCATAAGTTGCTAAAGCGCCAACTTTTACATCTTCAGCTGCTCCAGTCACAATAGGCAATTTTTTATTCTTAGCAATCTCTCCAACTGTTGACATCGTATTAGCTAGCGTGTTATCTGTCGGAATATATACGCCATCTACTTCTCCTGCTAGTGCAGTCATTACTTGTTGTACATCATTAGTAGAAGTAACGGTTGATTCTTTTACCTTAACTCCTTTTTTCTCAATTGCTTCCTTTGCTAATTTTGCTTGTATCACTGAATTTTCTTCACTGGAATTGTAAATGATTCCTATTGTTTTAGCATCAGGTACAATTGACAATAAAAGATTTGTTTGTTTGTCTATAGGAACCATATCACTTGTTCCTGTTATATTTTTACCAGGCTTTTCATTACTTTCAACAAGACCTGCTGACACAGCATCCGTCACAGCTGTAAATATGATTGGAATACCCGTTGTTTCAGTGGCAACTGATATAGCTGCTGGTGTTGCAATGGTTAAAATCACATCACTTTTTTCTTTAACTAATTTTTCACTCATGCTTTTCAAGTTAGCTTGATCTCCTTGAGAATTTAAAGAGTCAATGTCTATATTTTTACCTTCTTCATACCCTGCATCTTTTAATTCCGCAATAAATCCTTCACGTGCTTTATCAAGGGATTTATGTTCCATATATTGTAGTATTCCTACTTTTTGTATCCCCTCATTAGAACCATTATCTTTATTACCACATCCTACTAATAATCCAATAGCAGCCAATCCTACTAAACCTTTTAATACATTTTTTTTCATTTTTTCTTCCTCCATTTTTCTTTTTTACAACTTAAGCCAACAAAAAAAGCATTGACTAGATATCATAATCTAAGTCAATGCTTTAAAAAGATACAGTATCGCTATCTTAAAAAAATATTAAAGCCACTTAGATTATCTTAACAATCTATGTGGCGAACGTTGCTCATTAAAATTCCTTAGCCCCATAGATACAAACTTTCCGGTTTGCATCCATGATATACATGTCTACAAACACTATCTAAAGTAGCTAAAGTAAAAATTATTCAGTTGTGTCGGTATAGTTTGCTGTTTTTTATTCATAGCAATGCCTCACAATCTAAATTTGATAAATGTAGTATATCTATTGTTTTCTAATCTGTCAATCATTTTTCTCATTTTCATTTAATTTAATAACAATCTGCTAGAGGTAATTTTACTACTCCTGCAATGATCGAATGAATAAATGCAACTGGTAACATACCAATTAACGACAATATAACACCTAATTCGTAATAGGTAGTTGACCGATTATCTTTTTTAAAAGCCTCTTTAGTTGTGATTCTTGATAAAAATGATCCAATCGGTATTCCAAATGTATTACCCATCAGAATAATCTGTGTTGAGGATAAAATGGCTTCTGACAATGCAATACCATATTCTTTTACTAAATTGTCCCATGACTTAATAGATACCTTTCCGCGATTGTCTGCTACATGTTGAGCAAATAAGATAGCCATTTGTTCATCTAAAGGGACTTCAGTCATCCCACCACCTAACAACTCATTAATTTCGGATTGAGACATGCCTGATTCCAGTGCCATTGTAGTATGCCCATAAGAACAAACAGTACAGCCATTCACCTCTGTAACCGCCAACATAATTCTAGAATTAAAATGTTCTGATAAAACTCCTTTTTTTAATGATCGACGCCAATTTGGGATATTTCTAAAAGCATAATAAAGTCTTTTATAACGCTCACTAAATGATGCTAATTCTTTTTCTATTAACATTTTTACACTCCTAAATACATAATACTTTTATCATAGTTTATATTTATTTTCAAAGATACTTTTTTGCCTAGTCTATTTCTTATCTAGTCCTAGAGAATGAGATAAAAATCAATCTTTGGATTCGTTAATTTTTCGTTATTTTTATCTATACTTAGTAATTGAAGAGAGGATGATTTAACATGACATATTATAAAAAAGGCATAACATTTCTTATTTTAATAGCCATTATAGCCACTCCAATGTATCTTTACCATAAGTACCAGGGCGGTATATATTATTACACCAAAATTACTAAAGAACCATCAAATACTGAAGATGCACTGGATGATAGAGGTATCAAACAAGGGTCTATTTATACTTATAGCCTTTCAAGTGTTGATGACAAAGGAAATGAAAAAGACATAACATTTGATGCTTACAAAGATAAACCATTAAAAGAAAATGCTTATTTAAAAATCAAAGTAAATGATATTAAAGGTGTCCTTAATTGGGAAGAAGTTCAAAAAGAAAATATCCCAATTAAAGCAAAAGAAAAATTAAATTAAAAAGAGTAACCATTCAACTTCGAATTATGAGTTGAATGGTTACTCTTTTTTATTATATTTATTTTTTTCTTAAAATAATGTACTGTTAATCAATTAAGATACCTCTCAATATTTACGTTAGTAGAAAAACAAAAATTTATTTACTTACTTGTGTTTTCTTTATAAATGAACGTGGTATTTTAGATTTGAACACCATTTTCTTTCCAGTAGTGGGATGATTAAATACTAATGTCGTAGCATGCAATCCTAACCGTTTCAATGGATTACTCGTTGCCCCATATTTTTTATCTCCAACAATTGGATGGCCAATACTTTGCATATGAACTCGAATTTGATTTTTTCGTCCAGTTTCAAGTGACACTTCCAACAAACTATAATCATTATTTTGTCGCGTTACTTTATAATGGGTAATCGCTTTTTTCCCCCCATTATCATGTGGACTTGAGTATACTTTAAATGTTTTACTTTCAGTTAGCCAAGAAGTAATCGTGCCATTTTCTTTTTTCACTTTACCTTCGACTAGAGCAGTATAAATTCTTTCTTTAACTGATTCTTTCCAACTATCTTGTAATGCACGCTTAACAGATTCTTTTTTTGCAAACAACATGATGCCTGATGTATCCTTATCTAACCTATGAACGATAAACACTCTATTTTTTGGATGGTCTCTTTTCACATACCCCATTAGTTGATTATGTGCTGTGGGTTCATTTCCTTTATCAGTCGCAACTGATAATAACCCTTCTTCCTTATCAATCACAATAATATCATCATCTTCATAAACAACCGTTAAGCCTATTAACGCTTTTTCTTTCATCAAAGATTCATTACTTTGAATACTAACAACATCACCACTTGTTAATTTATAATTGTGTTTTGTTGTCGGAGTATTATTTACCTCAACTTGCCCTCTAGTTAAAATAGATTTTACCGCATTACGACTTTTATTAATATGTGTCAATAAAAATGGTAACAACTCATCATCTTGTTCGACAGTAAAACGAGTGCTTTGAAAACTTTTAGGTTTTATGTGTTTTGATTTTGTCTTTTTTTTCATTATCTACCTTACTCTTTCCTTATTACATAATATCCTTCATTCATCATCTTACTACAATCAGTAACAAATAAACAAGGTTGACCGTCTTTTTTCATCATCTCTTCTGTATGAAAATTTCACTAGTTTTATCACCACAACAATAGATTCCTAGTATTATCTAATGAACAAAAGAATATTTCATTTCATATTTTATCTCAAAAGTGCGTATAATTTATTCTAATGTTATAATAAACACATCAATGTGAAAGGAATGAGTGACGTGGAAAAATTTTTATTAGGCTCATATACAAGAAGAATCAGTGAAGGGATTTATGAAATCTCATTAGATACAAAAAAGAAAGAACTTGTTCACTTAAATCACTTAATAAAAGAAGACAACCCAACTTATCTAGATGTGTCAAACAAAGGGATTTTATATTCAGTAGCAAAAGAAGAAAATTTAGGTGGTGTGGCTAGTTATAAAACAAAAGGGAATGGAGAGTATACTTTAATCAATCGTGTCATGGTAGAAGGAGCTCCTCCTTGCTATGTCGCTGTTGATAACAAGCGACAAGTGGTCTACGGAGCAAACTATCATCAAGGAATTTTATATTCTTATACTATTGATGAAAACGGGGCTGTCTCACTTGCTGATAAAATCCAAGATACTGGTAACGGTCCCCATGAAAATCAAGACGGCCCTCATGTCCATTATGCCGATTTAACACCTGATAACCGATTAGTAGTCTGCGATTTAGGAAACGATACAGTTTACACCTATGATGTTGATAACAATGGAAAATTAACCGAAATTGCTAAATTTATTGCTAGTCCCGGTACTGGACCTCGCCATCTTGTATTCCATCCAAACAAATCAATTGCCTATTTATTTGGCGAACTATCAAGTGATGTTATTGTCTTGGATTATGATCCATCAACTGGTAGTTTTAAAAGTCTACAAACTATCTCAACTCTACCCGAAACACATACTGACTTTAACAGTGGCGCTGCTATTCGTATCTCAAAAGATGGAAAATTCTTATACGCATCTAATAGAGGGCACAATTCACTTGTGGTTTACGAAGTATCAAAGGATGGTAAAACTTTGAATACGTTACAATGGATTTCTGTTGAAGGAGATTTTCCACGTGACTTTAACCTATCAAAGAATGACGACTTTATTATCGTAGCAAATCAAAATTCAGATAACTTAACTCTATTTGAAAGAAACAAAGAAACTGGCTTACTGACTCTTTTACAAAAAGATGTCTTTGCTCCAGAAGTAGTGTGTGTAAAAAACAAATAAATAAAAGATGAGGTTATTCTGTTCATTGAACAACCTCATCTTTTTTATTCTTTAATTAATTTCAATTTTCCCTTACCAACTACATACATTGATCCACCAAATAGTATACTTGCAATAAACCACACACATATATTGAACCATTTTAATTCAATGGGATCGTTTAGTATAAGTGGAAATAAAAATTCCATCCAAGCAAACATAAAAATCCCCCAATTCATACCAGATAAAATAGCACCTTTTTTAATTTTATTTAATTCTTTTTTATAAGTTTCTTCATCAAATACTTCTGTTTTGACGACATCAAATTTCTTTGTTTTTACTAAAATATAATAAGAATTCAATTGCTGAATTAAAAATAAAAAGATTGTTCCTAATGACACAGTATGATGCCAAGCATCCCAGATAAAACTAATCATCATACAAACCGTGAGTAAAATAAATGTCATCATATTAGCATTAGCTAATATTTTATAAATCATCTTTTGTTGATACTCATCTCTGTCATCAATGTAACCAACAAAGCGCTTAAGTAACTTTTTTTCTATACTATCCTTCATCTTTTTTATTCCCCACCTTCTACGTTCCAAAATAATGTATTCAAGTCTGTTTGAAGTTCTTTCGCTATATTTATACATAATTCTAATGATGGATTATACGTTGTATTTTCAATTAAGTTAATCGTCTGACGTGCCACTCCAACACGCTTTGCCAGCTCAGCTTGTGATAATCCTTGTTGCTTACGATATTCTTTTATGCGATTCATAATTCCCTCTCTAAAAAATGACATATATATATGACTAAATTAACTATAATTCTCTAAATACTTTTTGTCAACTATATATGACATATCCTAAAAATCATTATGAAAAAGCCCCCTATAAAAATAAGAGGCTCCCTGCTTATAATTAAGTTAATACCCTAAATTTAAATCCACAACATTTTTTAACTCTTCATGATTCATAAATCTAATTAAATTATCCGTTAAAATAGTAAATGCACGATCATTATATTTATCCGTTGCACCGGATATGTGGGGGGTAATTAAAACATTTTGTAAATTCCACAACTCACTGTCTTTAGGTAAAGGTTCTTCTTCAAAAACATCCAGTGCTGCAAATCCTATTTTTTCTGTCTTAATATGAGAAATTAAATCACTTGTACTAACTGAAGTACCACGTCCCATATTGATAAAGATCACACCATCTTTCATATTAGAAAATAGATAGTCATTAAAATAATGATACGTCTCCTTTGTCCCAGGCATTAAATTAATTACAATATCCATTGTCTTTAACCTACTTTTCCCCTCTTGATAATTAAACGTTTGTGTAAAATGATCCACCTGTCTTCCACTTCGATTAATTCCAAAGACATCACAACCAAATACTTGTAACGTTTTTGCTAATTGTTGTGCGATACTTCCTGTCCCAAAAATTAACACCCGTTTATCAACTAAATCAGTTCCGGTATTTACTATCCCCCATTCATGTTTTTCTTGTTTTAAAATAGATTCGCGAATATTTCTAGTATAGCTAAACAGCATTCCTAGAACACTTTCAGTCATTTGATGACCATGAATACCACTTGTTGTTGTCACCATAATATCTCGTTTAGCCAATTCTTCTAATGGTAAATAATTCACTCCAGCTGAAAGAGTTTGTACCCATTTTAAAGAAGGAAAATGAATCAATGAAGGAAGGTTATCAGACCATCCATAAATAATAGTCACTTTTTCGTAATCTGATACAGCTAACAAGTCAATTGAAGCAACCCTAATTGTTGGAAAATTATCCTGAAGGTAAGTCTTTTGTTCTTCTTTTAATTCGACACATGTTAATAACCATTGAGTCATAAATCGTTTCTCCTTTTAATCACTTAATTTAACAATTTCTATCAATAATTTTGCAACAGTTTCCATCGATTCTAATGTAATAAATTCATATTGCCCATGAAAATTTTCTCCACCTGTAAAAATATTTGGTGTAGGCACACCCATAAATGATATTTTTGAGCCATCTGTTCCACCTCTAAAAGGGGTAATAATTGGGTCAATACTTAACTGTTTCATTGCTTTAACAGCAACATCAACACTTCTCATATCTTGTTCTATGATGTCTTTCATATTATAGTATTGATCAACTAATTGAAGAGAAATTCTTGGACGATCAAACGTCTTATTCATTTCATCAACAAGTCGTGTCATATAGTCTTTTCTCTCAGCAAAGCGAGCTTTATCATGATCCCGAATAATATAAGTCATTGTCGCTGAGTCGATGCTTCCCTTTAAATCATGAAGTAGATAAAATCCTTCGTAACCTCGTGTTTTTTCTGGTACATCCAATTGAGGAAGTTGTGCATCTATATTTATTGCTACTTTTAAGGCATTAACCATCATGCCATATGCTGTCCCTGGATGAACGCTTGTCCCATCTATCGTTAATGTGGCTTGAGCTGCATTAAACGTTTCATACTCAAAATGTCCAATGCGTCCACTATCAATAGTATAAGCATAGTCCACTGGAAAATAAGACACATCAAAATGGTCTGCTCCTGTCCCAATTTCTTCATCAGGACCAAAAGCAACATAAATATCACCATGCTCAATCGCTGGGTGACTAATGAAATAGTCCAACATTTCTAATATCTCCACAATTCCTGCCTTATCATCTGCACCTAAGAGAGTTGTTCCATCTGTTGTAATTAATGTTTCGCCTTTATAATCTTTTAAATTAGGAAACTCACTCACTTTCATAATAATATTCTTTTCTTTATTCAATACCACATCACCACCATCATAATTAGAAAAGACGTGTGGTGTGATATTTTCAGCATTATAATCAGCTGTATCTAAATGTGCAATAAATCCAACTGACGTCATCTTGTCATCACTATTTTTAGGTAATTTGGCTGTTAAAAACCCATTTTTTTCATTATAAAAAATACTTTCTAATTCCATTTTTTCTAATTCTTGTTTTAATAGTAAAGCAAATTCCACTTGAGAATACGTGGTTGGGATGGTACTACTACTTGCATCTGAACGTGTGTTTAGTTTGACATATGTAATAAAACGCTCTAGTAGTTTTGACATGTTATCTCTCCTTTTCTTTATAGCAAAAAAACACCTAAGAAGGTGCTTATTGTTTTATTGTTCATCTTGTTCTTCATCGTCATTAGATTTTTTCTTCTTAAACAATAAAAAGACTACAACGACAACAAGTGCAATGCCAATATATGGTAACCAATTCATAATAACTTCTCCTGTTTGAGGTAACATGCAAACACACCTCCTTTAGACATCTAGACATTCAGTATCTACTGCTTAATTATAACAAAAATCATTTTAATTTGATACTCAAAACAAAGTTAAAAAAACTAGCCCACACAATAAAAAAGAAGCAACTATACGATTTTTTATAATTACTTCGCTTTAATAATAAAAAACACCTCCGTTCAACTTCACTTTTACATGAATTCAACAGGGTGCTTTGTTATATGTTATTGATTAATTATATAAAAACTATTCTAAGTAAAATATCTATACTCAAATTTATGATTATTCTACTGACATATATTTATAGTCATATGGTGCACCTGCAGTATGACGAACATATCCTTTGATTTTAGGATTAATTAAATGTCCTTCAACTACTTGATATAGAGGAATAACAGCATAATCTTCACCCAACAATACTTTTTCAGCATCCAAATGATTTCGCCATCTCGCTTCTAAATTAGTTGCATTAGTTGTTCGTGATTCTTCTATTAACTTATCGTATTTAGGATTAGAGTATTTCCCTTTGTTGTAACTATTTCCTGTCACAAATAAATCTAAGAATGAACTCACATCATTATAATCCGCTCCCCAGCCAGTCACGACCATATCAAAATCCCCTGCAGTCGTGCGATCAAGACGAATTGGTTTTGTTACAACTGCTACGTCCGTTTCAATTCCTAATACATCTTTATAAGCACCTTGGATGTACTCGGCTATTTTTTTAGTTGAATCATTATCATCTGTTAAAATTTCAAAGCTAAGAGTGTCGATATTCAACTCTTTTTTAGCTTTTTCAAAATATTCTTTTGCTTTTTTTTCATCAAACTCTTTGTACTTACCTGAATCTTCAACAAAATCTTTTCCTGTTTTGGGATTTGATGAAAGACCTTTAGGTACAATACCGGATACAGTCTTAGAACCATCTCCTAATACATTGTTGACGATTGCTTCTCCATCTACTGCATACGACAGAGCTTTACGTAAGTTTAGGTTGTCAAAATGTTTATTTTTCTTTTCTCGATTCATCTCTAAATAAATGGTTCTTCCATCAGGTACCCCGACAAAATCAGCATCTTCTCGGTACTGTTGAGCTAATTCACCACTGATAATGACATCATCCAATTGATCATCTTCATATAAGTTAAGAGCGGTTGAGGCTTCTTTTACTACTTGCGCCTCTATCTTTTCCATTTTAACATTGTCTTTATCCCAATAATCCGGATTTTTTTCATAAGTCCAATCAACATCTGATCCAGGACCATCAAAATTTGTTAATACAAACGGACCATTGTAAACTGTTTTATCACTTGAATTCGCATAATCTTTACCAAATTCTTCTACTGCTTTTTTATTCATTGGATAAAATGTTGGAAAAGCTAATAAATAATCAAAATAAGGTGTAGCATTGGCTAATGTTATTTTTAATTCATAATCATTCACTGCTTCTATGCCTAATTCAGTCGGTTTTTTCTCTCCTTCAATGATTTCAGTCCCATTTTGAATATTTTCAAAAAGATATGCGTACTCAGACCCTGTACTCGGATCGACAGCTCGTTGCCATGCATAAACATAGTCATCTGCCACAACAGGATCGCCATTACTCCATTTCGCGTCTTCTCTTAATTTTATTGTATATTCTAATCCATCGTCACTAACTGTAGCTAATTCTTTAGCACCTGCAGCAGTTGGTTTATTAGTTTCATCTAAACGATAAATTCCTTCATTTATCTGATTTATCACACCAAAACTAACTAAGTCAGTAGCGTTTGCAGGATCAATTGAGGCAACTTCTTGTGGTATCCCCAATCTAGCAACTTGCTCAACTTCCCCTTTAGAATTATTTTCTTTTTTAGTATCAGCCTTATTTCCCCCGCATGCTGCTAATAGGAATGTTGCGCTAAATAGCGCTAACCCAACTTTTATTTTTTTATTCATCCTACTCCTCCTATTCCATCTAATGAGATTTATTCTACCTGTTCAATTAGAATAATTCAATCTTTTTTTAATTACTTTTTAATCTTTATCATCTTAATAACATAATCATTCTCAAAAAATGTATAAATAATCTTTAAAAATTGAATATAAGTTATTTTTATACATTTATCCAAAAAATATTGAATAATAATTATATTTGTTCTATAATGAAAAACATGATAAAAAGAAAGGAGTTTTGTAATGAAACACTCACTAAACAAAAAGTTAATGCTATTATTTACACTTATTATTGGTGTACTAACTACTATAGTGCCATTACATACATTTGCAGAAGAAGATACTATTTTAAAAGGAATTAAAGATAAAGGTGTGTTAACAGTTGGATTATCTGCTGATTATGCACCTTATGAATTTCACGCTACAGTGGATGGAAAAGATCAAGTCGTTGGGACTGATATTTTAATCGCTCAAAAAATTGCAGACGATATGGGTGTTAAATTAAAAGTTGAAGAGTATGGATTTGATGCGTTAATTGGTGCTCTAAAAACCGGAAAAATTGATTTAATTATTTCAGGCATGTCCCCATCTCCTGAACGATTAAAAGAAGTTGATTTTTCAGACCCTTATATGACTGTTGAACAAAAAGTAGTTATTAGAAAAGAAGACAAAGATAAATTTAAAACGATCGATGATTTTAACGGTATAAAAGTCGGTGCACAAGTTCAATCCATGCAAGAAGAACTCTCTAATGATGAATTACATGCTAATACTGTTTCTCTTCAACAAGTACCTGATATTATTCTACAACTCCAACAAAAGAAAATTGATGCTGCTGTCATTGAAGAGCCAGTCGCTGAAGCTTATCTAACACAAGACGAGTCGTTAATGTTTGCTGATGTTAAACTTGATAATGCTAACAAAGGAACAGCTGTAGCATTACAAAAAAATGCACCCGATTTTTTAAATTTAGTCAATGCTTCTATTAAAGAAATTAACGACAAATATTTAATGAAAGAATACAAACAAGAAGTGATTCCTTATATGTTCCAAGATGAATCATTTATGAAAAAATATGCCCCTTACTACATTAAAGGAACAGGATATACCATTTTCTTAGCCGTTATCGGCGTACTATGTGGGAGTGTACTTGGAACGTTACTTGCTTTAATGAAATTATCTAAAAATAAACTATTCAAAGGCATCGCTGTTGTCTATATTGAATATGTACGTGGAACACCTTTACTTGTTCAAATCTTTTTAGTGTTCTTTGGTCTCAATGTGATTGGGGTTAACTTAAGCGCTCTAGCATCAAGTTGTGTGGCCTTATCACTAAACAGTGGAGCTTATGTCGCGGAAATTATCCGTGCTGGGTTAAACGCCGTTGATAAAGGCCAAGCTGAGGCTGCACGTTCTCTTGGTATGAGTCAGAAAAAAGCGATGCAATACATCATCATGCCACAAGCGATTAAAAATATTTTACCTGCTTTAGGTAACGAGTTCGTGACAGTTATTAAAGAATCGTCTGTCGTATCCGTTATTGGGGTGTCTGAATTGATGTTCCAAGCCGGTGTAGTACGTGGCGCAAGTTTTAAACCATTCTTACCAATTTTAATTGCATCATTTATTTATTTTATTTTAACATTTACCCTCTCACGTGCATTGGGTGTAGCAGAAAGGAGAATTGGTGCCAATGATTAAGATACACGATTTAAAAAAATCCTTTGGTGATAATGACGTCTTAAAAGGAATAAATTTAGATATAAAAGCGGGTGAAGTGGTTGTGGTGATTGGCCCTTCTGGTAGTGGTAAAAGTACGTTTTTACGTTGCTTAAACTTACTCGAGACACCCACAAGTGGTATCATCGAATTTGAAGGAACCAACTTACTTGATCCAAAAGTAGATATCAATCAACTCCGTCAAAAAATGGGGATGGTGTTCCAAAACTTTAACCTCTTTCCTCATAAAACTGTGTTAGAAAATTTAACTATTAGCCCAGTAAAAGTAAAAAATGAGTCACAAGAAATAGCTGATAAAGAAGGACTTGCTCTATTAGAACGAGTTGGGCTAAAAGATAAAGCCAATCAATACCCAAAAAGTTTATCTGGTGGTCAACAACAACGTGTCGCGATTGCGCGTGCTCTAGCGATGCATCCCGATGTTATGTTATTTGATGAACCGACTAGTGCGCTTGATCCAGAAATGGTAGGAGAAGTATTGGCTGTAATGAATGCGTTAGCCAAAGAAGGCATGACTATGGTGGTGGTGACTCATGAGATGGGATTTGCCCGAGAAGTAGCTGATCGTGTCATTTTTATGGATAAAGGGGTGATTCAAGAAGAAGGAACCCCTGAAGACATCTTTTTACATCCAAAAAACGACAGAACACAAGACTTTTTAGAAAAAGTACTATAAAATAAAGTCAAAGGAGAAACCTTTGACTTTTTTATTATTAAGGAGGATATCAATGAATAAAACAATGTTAAATGCTTTTTACCAAATACCAGGTGAAAATTTATTAATGGAATTTACAGATTTAGCCAGTAAAACTCCTAACCTATTAAATTTATCTATTGGCGATCCTGACATCACAACCCCTAAAGAAATTATTGATGCTGCATTTAAAGATGTTTCTAATGGACACACGCATTATACCGCTTCTGATGGAAGTGATGACTTTTTAACAAGTGTTATCAATTTTTATAAAAAACAATATGGTTTATCTTTTGAAAAAAATCAAGTCAGAGCCACTGTGGGCGCCTTACAAGGAATGTATCTTACTCTTCAAGTTTTACTAAATGAAGGAGATGAGGTCATTATACATGAACCTTACTTTTCGCCTTATAAAACACAAGTTATTGAAGCTGGTGGTGTGCCTGTAATCATTCCAACTTATGAGAAAGATGACTTTCAAATTGATCCAACTATTTTAGAAAAAGCTATTACTCCAAAAACAAAAGCCATTATCATTAACTCTCCAAACAATCCAACTGGCGCCGTTTTTTCTAAAGATACCTTAACTAAAATAGCGGAACTCGCAATAAAACATAATTTATTTATCTTATCAGATGAAGTTTATGAGGCATTCACTTTTGGTGAACCTTTTACTCCTATGGCTTCGTTAGCGCCAGATAATACCATCACCTTTAGTAGCTTCTCAAAAACATTTGCTATGACTGGTTGGAGAATAGGTTATATGATTTCACCAAAATATATTAACGATGCCTGTCATTTATTATCTGAAGATGTGACTTACTCTGCTCCTACTCCTTCTCAACGAGCTGGTATTTATGCTTTAGAACACTATCAAGATGTATCAAAAGAAGTGGTTCATTTATTTAAAGAACGTTTAGAATATATTGAAAAACGTATCAAAGATATTCCATTTTTAAGTGTTCACTCACTAAAAGGAAGTATTTATGCCTTCATTAACATTAGTCGGACAGGATTGGACTCTGTCACCTTTTCTAAAAAATTATTAACAGAAAAACAAATTCTTGTTATCCCAGGTCAAGCCTTTGGAGAAAGTGGTTCAAACTTTATTCGATTAGCAGCGACACAAGATATTCCTGTTTTAGAAGAAGCTTTTAATCGTTTAGAAACTCTAACGTTTGAATAATTTCTAATTATTTTATCAACTCTGTTATTTATGATACACTACACATAAAAGGAGAGATAATTATGCCAAGAAAACATTCACTTATTGAGCTAAAAAATAAAGTATTATTATCAAATTTATATATTACACAAGGACGAATTGTCGTTATCTACAATAATTCTGAACGTTTTATCTATGATGATATCGACTTTTTTGAATTAGTTTATAATGGTGATGACCTATACCTTAATTTTTCTAAAAAAGGAACAGATGAAAAATATGATGAACGTATTAATTTAACAACAGTCCACAATATTAACGGGGTATTAATTAATCCCGCAGCTTAGCCTCAATTAATTTTGGGGCTTTTTATTTTATTTTTTAGGTTGCCTTAATATTTTTTTCTATCTGTTCTAAATGGTCATTTGTCTGTTATACTAACTTTCGTATCATTTAAGGAGTGAGTTTATTGACAAAAAGGATTAATGAAATTAAACAAGCAGAAAAAGGAGCCCTTATTAGTATTTTTGCTTACATTTTTTTAGCTTTTATCAAATTAGCTGCTGGTTATTATGGTAAATCTCAAGCTTTATCTGCTGATGGGTTGAATAACTTCACAGATATGATTGCTTCTATTGCTGTTTTAATCGGACTAAAAGTTTCTCGTAAACCTGCTGATAACGAGCATCGATACGGACATTGGAAAGCAGAAAACGTCGCCTCTTTATTAACCTCTTTGATTATGTTTGCCGTTGGTGTACAAGTTGTGATGGATGGTGTCCGTTCTGTGATAGACAGACAAATGGAACAGCCTAGTCAACTAGCTGCCTATGTTGGTCTATTTTCTGCAGCGATTATGTATGGTGTTTATTTAATTAATAAAAAAATTGCAGAAAAAAATAATAGTCAAGCTTTACACGCTGTTGCTAAAGACAATTTTAGTGACATGCTAACAAGTATTGGTACTTCTGTCGCTGTTTTTGCCGCATCATTTAAATTAGGTTGGCTTGATACATTAACCGCGATTGTCATTGGTTGTATTATTTTGAAAACTGCTTACGAAATTTTTAAGGAAAGTACATTTTATTTATCTGATGGTTTTGATAAAGATTTGTTAACGGTATATAAAAATGATATCCTGAATATGGATGGTATTATGGATGTCGTTAGCATTCGTGCTAGAAGTTTAGGGGCTAATGTGTTCTTAGATGTTGTTGTCTCAATGAATCCAACTCTAACTGTTGAAAATAGTCATCAATTAGTCGATCAATTAGAAACTGAGCTAAAAGAAAAATATGATATTTTTGACATTGATGTCCATGTCGAGCCTTTTTATCCAAGTAAATAAAGCTAAAAGGATATGATAATATGTCATTAAAACATAAAGTAGGAATTATAGGTGGCGGTATTGTTGGTTCAACTGCCGCCTTTTATTTATCTCAAGAACCAACTATTGATGTCACCTTGTTTGATGATGGAACTGGTCAAGCCAGCTCAGCTGCTGCCGGTATCATTTCACCTTGGTTATCACAAAGAAGAAATAAGGAGTGGTACTTTTTAGCAAGAGAAGGAGCTAAATTTTACACTCAATATATGTCAGATTTATCACGTATAGTGGATACTCAAAACATTTATCACAAAACTGGAACACTACTTTATAAAAAAACACCTAAACTTCTTGATAAATTAGAATCAATTGCTCACAAACGTTTAGTAGATGCTCCAGAAATTGGCGATATTTCGCATCTATCAGACAAAGAAATCAACCAATTGTACCCATTTATCACGTCAAGAGATGATGCCTTATTTATTACAGGTGGTGCTAAAATTGATGGAGAACAACTAATCAATGGGATTCATTCTATTTTAAAAAAAAATAATCAGTTAATAAAAACGAGCGTATCCAAGATAGAATATATGAATCATCAATGGAAAGTCCATACTAAACATGACATTTTGATGTTTGATTCATTAATTTTAAGTGTTGGGGCATGGTTACCTCAGTTGTTAGAACCACTTCACTATCATGTCGATATTAGACCACAAAAAGGACAATTAATTGAAGTACAATCTAATCTTTCTACGGGAGATTTACCTGTTATCATGCCAGTTGGAGAATCTGATATCATCCCTTTTTATGATGGAAAAATATTAATTGGTGCTACTCATGAAAATGATGAAGGATTTAACTTAACACCCGATCATACACAATTAGAGCATCTAAAACTAATGGCAAGTGATACTATTAATTCTTTAGCTGAATTACCTATCACACGACACAGAGTGGGAACTCGTGCTTACACATCAGATTTTTTACCATTTTTTGGCGAAGTAAGAGACCTTAAAAACTTGTGGGTTGCCAGTGGCTTGGGGTCTTCTGGTTTGACAACTGGACCAATAATTGGTAAAATATTGGTAGACTGGTTATTACAGAAAGAAACAAATTTTGACAGTTATAAAGCTCAACCAAATAACTATATCAAACCTATAACCTGGGAGGAATTATAAATGGGATTAACATTTAAACGAAAAGACTCACTTGAAAAGATGTTTGAAGAATTTGCAATAGAACCAAAAGAGGACAAAAAAGATAAACCTGAAAAGGAAAAAACAACCGTTAATTTTTCAGTCAATCCATCGCCTACTGATAAGGACAAAAAATAAAAAAGAATCCACACATTATGTGGGTTCTTTTTTATTTGACAATATATAACCAAGCATCTTTTTCATCAAGTAACTTAGGATTTTTTTCAGCTTCTTCATTAATTGATACAATAGTACCTGCAACAGGTGAATCATATTCAACAACTGCTTTTTCAGCTTCTAATTCAACGATAGGATCACCTATTTTTATCTCTTTTCCTACTTTTGGCAACATTACAAATGTGATACTTCCTAAATCGTCTTGAGCTATAGAAGTTAAGCCAACCATTTTCCCCATCTCAACGTCTTTAACCCATAATGTTTCTTCTGACATATTAACACTTCCTTATTTAGTTTAACAATAATGACTCATAATCTGTTTCTTTAAATCCTAATAACACTTTATCTCCTACTTCTAAAATAGGTCGCTTAATCAACATGCCGTCAGCAGTTAAACGTGTTGCAGCCTCTTCTTTAGAAAAATCATTTACAATTTCTTTTAAATGTTGTTCTCTATAACGTACACCACTTGTATTAAAAAAACGACGAATTGGATAGTCATTTGTGTCCATCCAATGAATTAATTGTTCTTTTGTAGGTGGTGTTTCAATCATATCTATTAAGTTATACTCAATGTTATGTTCATCTAACCAAGTAATCGCTTTTTTACAAGTTGAACATTTAGGATACCAATAAAAAGTTGTCATTTTCTCACCTTCACTTCTTTATTTAATACGTTTATAGTATAGCATATCAATTATTAAAAAAAAGATTCATTTTTTCTTTTTTCTAATATAATCTTGAATTTTATGATAGAATAAATTAGTTAATATATTTTAGCAATTATTTTGTAGGAGGGACAAGCATGTCAAGATCTTCCAATAAAGAAGACTATTTAAAAGCAATTTATGAAAATAATGGAATTGACGAATTTGTTTCAAACAAAACACTCTCCCAACATCTTCATGTATCCCCAGCATCTGTTAGTGAAATGGTTGAAAAACTGCAGAAAGATGGCTTGATTGAGTATAAACCTTATACTGGTGCTAAATTAACTTTAGAAGGATTAAATCAAACAATTATCATCATTCGAAATCATCGTATCATCGAAACATTCTTATATGATAAATTGGGATACTCTTTATATGATTTACACCATTTATCTGAAGAATTAGAACATGTCAAAGACTCTGTCTTTTTTGATAGACTCTATGACTATCTAGGTAACCCAACAAATTGTCCCCATGGCGGTATTATCCCAACAGAAGAAAATTACCGCGAACAAGCGATTATTCCCTTAACTGAATTTAAAGTTGGCGACATGCCAATTATTGGCCGTGTGATGGATGATGTATCTGTCTTAACTTATCTGGATAGTATCAACTTATCTATTGGTGATACCATCACTATTTTAGATATTGATGACTTCAATGAATTAATTATATTCAAGATTAATAAAGATGACTCACAACATCATATTAGTAATAAACAAGCCAATATTATTTTTTCAACAAGTTAAGCCACAAAAACAAGCTAACATAGTCATTAAACTACGCTAGCTTGTTTTTTCGATGAATAATGATATCTCATGTTCATAACTAAACCAACACCAATCATATTACTAACTAAAGCTGAACCACCTTGACTAATAAAAGGTAAAGGGATTCCAGTTAAGGGAAGCAAACCAATATTTGCCCCAATATTCTCAAAAACATGGAAAAGAATCAACATCACCACACCAGCTGTCACATAAGAAAAAAATACATTTTTTGTTTCAAAACAGGCATGAATCATTCGATAAATCAGTAGTAAATATAAAAGAATCACGAAAACACTACCTACAAAACCAAAATTTTCCGCAATTACTGAAAAAATCATATCAGATGATCTAACAGGAACGTGAACATCAGATACATTGAATCCTTTACCAAAAAAGCCACCAGTCGCTATAGCCAATAATGCTTGAACTTGTTGATAGGATTGACCTGTCGGATCAAAAAATGGATTAATCCATGCATCAATTCTAGCAAACTGATAGGATTTAAATCCTAATCTATACAAAAATTGACGACCATTTTCTGTTGTCACTAAAAAAATCAGTGTGACACCTAATACTAAAAAGACTCCCACAACGGATAATACAATTTTCCACGAAATACCAGAAACTAAAAATATACCTCCTAATATAGCCAAAAACACTAACATCGTACCAAAATCATTTTGTAGATTAAGTAATATAGCAATAGGCAAAGTAACCAACAACATCTTGCCTATTAATAATCCATCCGTTTTCATATCTCGTTTTCCAAATTCTTGATTATGCCTTGTCACGACGTATGATAGCATTAATATATATAATATTTTGACTAGTTCTGCTGGTTGAAACGTTAATGGCCCAAATCGAAACCAATTTTTCGATCCTGTCTCTATAGCAAGAGCTGCATCATAAAAAAACAGTAGCGCAATCATTAATATAATCCCCATAATATAGGCATATGGTATTAATTTCCAAATTATATCCGGTTTAATCACCATTGTGACATATAAAGCAATTCCCCCAATGGCATACCATAAAATTTGCTGCATCATTTTTTTTATGGCATCAGCAGAAGAATACTCACCACTAATAGCAACATACATTGACATTAACCCAATAATACTCAATAAAAAAACAGGCAATAAGATTCGATAATCAACCTGATGTAACTCCCTTTTTTCTACTCTTAACATACTATTAATCCTTCTTTGTTACTTCAACAATTTCAGGTTCTTCTTCAGGAGTTGACGTAGTTGTTGAACTAGACATCATTTGGTTGACTAATTTGTGTCTTAAATCAGAAATTTCAAGCTGACTTTCTTTTAACTTTTGCTCTAATTCAACTCGTTGTTGGTTGTCATCTCCTTCTAATTGAGTATTTTTTGAATCAACTAATTGTTGATTTAATTCTTTCACTAAACGATTTTTCTTCCAGATAGTACCTATAGTACCTATTAAAGCAATTAATGCTCCAATGATGACTGAAGTAATAATAATTAATACTAATGGTACCCGTTGTTTAGTAAATATAAAATTAATTGTAATAGGTTGGGCATTAATCACAGCAAATAGTACCACGACAAATAACAATAATAAAATTACAATCGTTTTTGTTGTATTTTTCATTGTATTTATGTCACTCCTTTATTTTTTATTAAACAAGCCTCCAGCTAAAATATCACCTAATCTAGGAAACATTGTGTAACCAATACTTCCTAATTCCATTATCCAAGGCGTATTAATTTCACGTCGATTACTTCCAATTGTATCAACAATCTTCTTAGCTAATCGCTCAGGTTCTGTAACAAATGCTGAAACTTGTTTTAAATAGTCACCTGTTGGATCTGCTGTATCGAAAAAGCTCGTTCTCATTGGTCCAGGATTAACGATTAACACTTTAATACCAAATGGTTTTAATTCTAATCTTAGTGCATTTGACCATCCAATCACCGCAAATTTCGTTGCCGCATACACACTAGATTTCGGTGTTGCCATTTTTCCTGCTTGGGATGCGACATTAATGATATGACCTTTTTTATTTTCAGCCATCATCACAGCTACTTTTTGCGTTAAAGTCATTAATCCTAAAATATTAACTGAAAACATCAAATCTATCTCTTCTTGACTTGTCTCTAAAAATGGTTTAAAAATACCAACTCCTGCATTATTAACCAACACATCAATAGGTAGCTCATTTTCTTCAATAAATGTAACTAATTGTTCTACACTATTATAATCAGAAATATCCAATGAATGAATCAATACTTTCCCAGTTGTCATAGCTTGGGATGTACTTGCCACTTTTTTTAATTTTTCCATATTTCTAGCACATAATATCAAAGACGCATTTTTTTTTGCTGCCTCATAAGCAATCATTTCACCCAATCCACTAGATGCTCCTGTGATTAATACATAGTTATTTTTCAATGTTTTTACTGTCAATCTGACTCCTCCTTTTTATTTTTTTAAAGGAATATCAAACACATCAAAATCTTTTACAATTGTAGAAGATTTAAACACAGTCTGTGCTTCATGCTGTAATTCAAGTGCCTGTCTTCCTAAGTATCGTGCACTAATATGTGTTAAATACAATTGCTTAACGTTTGCTTTCTTAGCTACTGTTGCTGCTTGTAAACTGGTTGAATGATAGTAATTTCTTGCTAACTTACCTTCAGAAGCACTAAATGTACTCTCATGTACTAAGCAATCAGCGTCTTCAGCTAAGGTATAACAATTAGGATGCGTTCTAGTATCACCCAATATTGTTACAATACGACCTTTGATATTAGGCCCTAAATAATCTTTTCCATTAATAACTCGTCCATCTAGTAAAGTCACCATTTCGCCGTCTTTAATTTTTTTATAGATAGGGCCTGGCATAATTTGTTCTTCACGTAATTTTTGAACATTTAATTCACCTGGATAATCTTTTTCCACTACTCTGTAACCAAAACATTCAATCCGGTGGTCCAAATAATCACAATACACACTAAATGTTTTATCATCAAAAATAAGCCCTGGTTTATCTATTTCAATAAATTTAATTGGGTATTTTAAATGTGTATCAGAAATCCTAAGAGTTAATTCAATGTATTCTTTGATTCCTTTTGGCCCATATATTTCAAGTTGATCTGACCCTCCTTGAAATGAACGACTACTAATAAGTCCTGGTAATCCTAAGATATGATCCCCATGTAAATGCGTCACAAATATTTTAGCGATTTTTCGAGGACGAATGGTCGTGTGCAGTATTTGCTGCTGTGTTCCTTCCCCACAATCAAATAACCAAACTTCATTTCTTTCATCTAATAATTTTAAAGCAATGCTAGTCACATTACGTTGCTTGGCAGGTACTCCCGCACCTGTTCCTAAAAATTGTAGTTCCATTTTTCCCCTGCTTTTCTTTCATTCTTTTTAATTATAACAACTATTGTATCAATTTTTAAAGAGTATCGCACCTTAAAAAACAAAAAAATGAGAAAGAATAACTCTTTCTCATTTTGATTAATCCACAAATTCAAACACAAAATCTTTGATACGAACTAAATCACCATCTTTTGCTCCCATGGTTCTAAGTGTTTCATCTACACCCATACCACGTAATTGACGAGCAAATTTCATTGTACTTTCTTCTCTATCAAAGTTTGTCATAACAAATAATTTTTCAAGTTTATCACCTGATAATACCCATGTGGCATCATCTTCACGTGAGACACTAAATTCAGGTTCATCTTCTTTAAATGTATAAGTTACAACATCTTCTTCTTCCTCATCTTCAAAATATAGAGGAAACTCTGGTGTGACTTCTAATAAATCTGCTGTAGCATTTAACAGTGGTGCAACTCCTTGTTGTGTCACACCTGAAATTGGAAAGATTTTAATATCATCTTCCCATTCATCTGTTTTCAATTCTGCTAATTTTTCTTTAAAAATGGCTAAATTTTCTTCTGCGTTTGGCATATCCATTTTATTAGCCACAATTAATTGTGGTCTTTCCATCAAACGTAAATCATAAGATTCTAGTTCTTTATTAATCAATTGATAATCTTCAAATGGATCACGGCCTTCCATTCCACTCATATCTACTACATGTAAAATAACACGAGTTCTCTCGATATGACGTAAAAATTGTGTCCCTAATCCTACTCCCTCGGAAGCCCCTTCGATCAATCCTGGTAAATCTGCCATAACAAAACTGCGTCCATCACTTGTTGTAACCATACCTAAATTAGGAACAATGGTTGTAAAATGATAAGCACCAATTTTTGGTCTGGCTTTTGATACAATGGATAACAATGTTGATTTTCCAACTGAAGGAAATCCAACAAGACCAACATCAGCTAAAACTTTTAATTCTAACTCGATTTTTCTTTCCTGTCCTGGCTCTCCATTTTCTGATATTTCAGGTGCAGGATTTCTTGGCGTCGCAAATCGAACATTCCCACGTCCACCACGTCCACCTTTAGCAACTAAAAGTGTTTGACCTTTAACTAATAAATCACCTAAAATTTGACCTGTTTCAACATCTCTTACAACCGTTCCTGGTGGGACACTGACATAAGTATCTTCAGCCCCTCTACCATGCATTCCTTTACTCATCCCATGCTCACCAGGATGTGCTTTAAAGTGACGATTGTATCTAAAATCCATTAAAGTACGTAATCCTTCATCTACTTGAAATATAATACTTCCACCACGACCACCATCTCCACCAGCCGGTCCTCCATCTGGAACATATTTCTCTCGTCTAAATGCCACCATTCCGTCTCCACCATTACCGGCTTTCACGTCAATTGTAACTTGATCTAAAAACATGGACATGTTAGTCCACCTCTTTTCTATTAAAATCTCTTTTCTATTGTATCTGTTCATTTTTTGTTTGTCTACAAAGTTCATCATTTCTTCACTTTGCTTTCCTACTATTGAACCTTGTTCCATAGTATAGAATATAGGCTTTTATTCATTAACGCAACTAAAACAAAAAATTTACATGAAAATTGTTGATGAAACAACTCTTCTTAAAAGATAATTTACTTTTATACCTCCTTTTGTAATTGGCAAGAGTTTTAAAGTCTGTTACTATTATGAGGAGGTTACAATTTAAATAACATACGGAGGCTTTATTAATGAAAAATAATAAATGGCTAATTGCTTCAACAACTCTTCTTTTATCTTTGGCTCTCTTTTCCGCTTGTGGTAACAATGATTCTTCGAAAAATACTACTTCAACCAGTCAGTCGAATTCATCTTCTATTGCATCCAGTACTGAAACATCCGAATCAGTTGATATCAACTCTTTAGAACTTCCACAATTATCAACTGAGGTAGCAAAAGATGAAGATTTGGTTGAAATGGTTACAACAGAAGGATCAATCAAAATTAAACTATTCCCTAAAATTGCTCCTAAAGCTGTGGAAAACTTTATGACACACGCAAAAGATGGATACTATGATGGGTTAATCTTCCACCGTGTTATAAATGATTTCATGATTCAAGGTGGCGATCCTGAAGGAAACGGAACAGGTGGAGCAAGTATTTGGAATAAACCATTTGAAGATGAATTCTCAAATCAATTGTACAACTTAAGAGGTGCTCTATCTATGGCTAACTCTGGTGCAAATACAAATGGGAGTCAATTCTTTATCGTTCAAAATAGTGATGACATGTCTGATGGATTATTAGCAGAAGATGTTCCAACTAAGATTATCGACGCTTATAAAAAAGGTGGCGCACCTCACTTAGATGGAAGACATACTGTATTTGGACAAGTTATTGAAGGCATGGATGTTGTTGATAACATTGCAAAAGCTGAAACAGGAGAAAATGATAAACCTAAAAAAGATATTAAGATTGAAAAAATCAATATTCTTCAAGAAGCAACTGAATAATTAAAAAATTCTACTAGCTGATAGACAACAGTCAGTAGAATTTTTTTATGCTTGATTTAAAAAGTAAAAATCTGACAAGCTTGACAAGACAGACCATAAAATCATTAACAATGTTAATATGATATTAAACGATTCCCCCACAAAGGTAACAATGCCTATCATTAAAACGGAAAACAATACCACATTTATGATAAAGGCTACTGATAATGGCATACTGAGAAATTTTTTGTGAAGCCAATCTATCATAGAAACATTTTTTATTTTATCTTCTCTCACATTTTTTACAGCATATGTACCTAACAAAGCAATTGGCAAAGATAATATACCAACGAGTACGTAACTACTGATATCAACCATTCCAGGGGATAATGAAAATAAGCTAAACAACATAATAAACATTATGCTAAAAATAACCTTTAAACTGATAATCTTAAATAAACTACCTATAACAATCAATAACAATGTCGCTATAGGTACTGCCATAGACATCATATCTTCCGAATCCTTTAAAGAATTATACGTTATTATAGATACTACAATTCCCATTGCGATGATTGAATCAATTATACTTTTATTCATATAATCCCTCATTTTTATTAATTTTAACATTTTCAATTGTTCATTGTCTAATATAAAACAACAAATAACTATGATTCGTTCATTAAACATTTTTTTCTAAAAATAATATAAGAATTTATAAAATATTGGCTAGTTTTAGTTGTTATATAGTCATTTATTGTATTATGCTAAGAGAGATTCATTCTTTATGAAACATGACACGTTATAAAAGGAGTTTGTACATGGTACCAAAACAAACTGGATTGGGGCAATCACATGGAAAAATTATCTTGCTAGGAGAACATGCAGTAGTTTATAATTATCCATCGATTGCTATACCTTTTCCTAAAACATCTATCCAAACAATCGTAGAAAAAGCGACATCTCATCAAACTATCTCTTGTGACTTTTATACTGGATTACTTGATGACATGCCAGAGTTATTAGATAGCTTAAAAGAAGCCATTCACCTAAGTCTGAAGACATTAAATCAAGAAACTTATCCTTTATCTATCACTATAAAGAGCACCATTCCTGCTGAACGCGGTATGGGATCAAGTGCTGCAGTTGCTGTCGCGACTGTTAGAGGGATTTTTGATTATTTTGATACTGAATTAACACAATCAAAACTACTCGAACTGGTCAATACATCTGAAAAAATCGCTCATGGTAACCCAAGTGGGTTAGATGCCCTAATGACAAGTTCCTCTTCACCTTATTATTTTATTAAAGGACAAGAAGAGGTTCCTTTAAATATGGTTTTAGAGGCTTACTTAGTCGTTGCCGATACTGGTGAAACTGGACAAACAAAAGAGGCTGTTGAAAGTATTAGTCAAAAGCTACAACAAAAAAATTCTCTACATTATCAATTTTTAATCAGCTCTCTTGGTGACTTACCAAAAAAAGGAAAAGTTGCATTAGAGACTAATCAAGCAAAAATTTTAGGTAATTATATGACACAAGCTCACAATATCTTAAAAGAGTTAGATGTATCTAGCGAAAAATTAGACGAACTTGTTGAAGAATCCCTAAGTCACGGAGCTCTTGGAGCAAAATTAACCGGTGGCGGTCGCGGTGGATGTATGATAGCATTAGCGATGGATAAAAAATCGGCTCATGAAATTGCTCAAGCTTTAGAAGTTCATGGAGCAAAACAAACATGGGTTTATGAAATGAGTGAACAACTATTATGAGACAAATTGGACGCTGTCGTGCCCACACAAATATAGCCTTAATTAAATATTGGGGTAAAAGAAATAATGATCTTTTTTTACCAATGAATAGTAGTCTATCTTTAACCTTAGATGCTTTTTATACTGATACCTCTGTTACTCTTGATTCTAATCTTGAAATGGATGAGTTTTTCCTAAATGGAATGAAACAAGACAAAGATGAAACAAAAAAAATTAGTCGCTTTCTTGATTTATTTCGTCAAACAGCGAACAGTGATGTACATGCTAAAATTGAAAGCTACAATCATGTACCAACTGCGGCAGGTCTTGCTTCCTCTGCTTCTGCTTTTGCTGCCCTTGCTGGTGCTGCAAATACTGCTTGGCAACTTAATTTAGACAAACAGACACTCTCTACTTATGCTCGTCGTGGAAGTGGAAGTTCAACTAGAAGTATCTATGGTGGTTTAGTTGAATGGAACATGGGAGAAGGAGATATATCTGAATCCAGTTACGCAATCGAAATTGATGACGCATCATGGGACATCGGAATGATTGTCATTGCGATTAACAAGAATAAAAAGAAACTATCAAGCCGTATTGGAATGAAACTAACAGTCGATACCTCGCCATTTTATCCAGTATGGGTAACCGAAGCGAAAAATGATTTAATCGCCATGAAAGAAGCTATCAAACAAAAAGATTTTATCAAGCTTGGAGAAATCACTGAATCAAATGGGATGAAAATGCATGCAACTATGCTTGGAGCAACTCCTCCTATTTCATACTGGGAACCTGATAGTGTTAAAGCAATCAATAAAGTTAAAGAAATTCGTAACAATGGTATTCCTTGTTATGTTACAATGGACGCTGGACCGAATGTAAAGGTATTATGTAGACAATCACAAATGTCTGACATATTAGATAAATTAAAAGAAAGTTTTACAAATGATCAGTTAATTTGTTCCGCTGTTGGAGAAGGAATTAAACAATTAACTGACACAGAATGGAGTTACTAAAGGGGAGATTTTTTTGATTAAAGCAAGTGCACCAGGAAAATTGTACATCGCTGGTGAATATGCTGTACTAGAACCTGGAAACCCTGCGCTAATCGTTGCATTAGATCAATTTATTACTGTAACGCTAAAAAAAGCAGATACACAAGGAAGTATTTGTTCATCTTATTCAAATGGTATTTCCATTCCTTGGACAAGAAAAAACGGAAAATTTTACATGGATGAGCGCGATAATCCTTTTTCTTACATTGCTAGCTCTGTAATGATTGTTGAATCGTATTTAAAAGAACTAGGATTACCATTAAAATATTTTGATTTAACGATTGAAAGTGAATTGGATAATAAAGATGGACGAAAATATGGACTTGGTTCAAGTGGTGCGGTTACTATTGCTACTATTAAAGCCATGTTACAATTTTACGATATTAACTATAACGCAGAATTACTTTATAAATTAGCAGCAATTACTCATCTTTCATTGCACAGTAACGGATCATTTGGAGACCTAGCTGCCAGTTCATTTGAAGGATGGGTTGCTTACTCGTGCTTTGAAAAAGATTGGGTATTAAATCACCTAGAAAATAATTCACTTACTTTGGTAGAGCTATTAAAAAGACAATGGCCAAAACTAATGATTGAACCACTTGAAGCCCCAACGAATTTAGATTTGTATATTGGTTGGACAGGAACACCAGCTTCAACGACATTACTCGTTGACACAATGAATGATGAGCAACATGAAATGAACGGTTTTTACCGAGACTTTTTAGAAAAAAGTGCAAATTGTGTCAAAGATTTAATTAAAGCTTTCAAAGACGGAAACATTGAAACATTTCAAGAGGGTATTCGTTTGAATCGTTCTCTTCTCACATCATTAGCACAAAAAAGTGGAGTTGACATTGAAACTGAAGCCTTATTAAACTTGTGTCAAAGTGCAGAAGAATTTGGTGGAGCTGCTAAATCTTCTGGTGCTGGTGGTGGTGATTGCGGCATTGTTTTATTTAAAAAAGAAGATAATGCTTCTTCAATGTTAGAAAAATGGGAAGAACATGGTATTACAAATTTACCACTGAAAGTTTACCGCACTCCTAATACCACACATCAAGCAATTGTATCGGAGGTTTAATGTTCTATGACGACTTCTTGGAATCGTAAAGATCAACATATTCATTATGCTGAGATGCAATACAGCCAACCTAAGTCTAATGGCTTAGATGGTGTAAGATTTGTTCATCAATCTTTTTCTGAAATTAGCGTGAAGGATGTGTCCTTACACACCAATTTGGATACTTTAAAACTGGCTGTTCCCTTTTTTATTAATGCGATGACTGGTGGCAGTGATAAAGCAGCGATCATCAATAAAAACTTAGCCTATGTAGCTCGTGAAACAAATATAGCTATGGCGGTGGGGTCTATCAGTATTGCTTTAAACGACACGACACAGCAAGAATCCTTTAAAATTGTTAGAAAGACAAATCCTAATGGTGTTATATTTGCCAATCTAGGTGCCCATCACTCTGTTGAAAATGCTAAAAGGGCCGTTGATTTGATTGAAGCCAATGCTTTACAACTTCATTTAAACACACCACAAGAACTCGTTATGCCAGAAGGTGATCGTGACTTTTCGAGTTGGCTAAAAAATATTGAATCAATTGTTAATAACCTTAATGTCCCAGTGATTGTTAAAGAAGTTGGTTTTGGTATGTCCAAAGAAACGATTCAACAACTGATTGATGTTGGGGTAACTATTATCGATGTAGCAGGCAAAGGTGGAACAAACTTTATTGAAATCGAAAATCAACGACGAGAACTTAAAGAATATTCTTATTTATATGATTGGGGACAAACAACTGCTGAATCGCTATTAGAAGCTAGAAAATTTTCATCACAAGCAGCGATTGTTGCCTCTGGCGGTATAAAAACACCACTTGATATGTTAAAAAGCTTTGGCTTAGGTGCGGTATCAACTGGATTATCTGGTGAGTTTCTGCATCTTATTTTAACCAAAGGAACAGATGAAACAATTCAGCAAATTGAGCGCTTTAAGGAAGAATTAACACACTTAATGGTCTTAGTTGGAGCAAAGTCCATCGCAACTATAAAAGATCAACCTCTTGTTTTAGATAGTCAACTAACAAATTGGTGCTATCAACGGCATCTGCCAATAAATTAAAAAGTGTAGCGAACCGTTATCTAACAGGTTCGCTACACTTTTATATAAGAAAAATGTTGTTGCTGTAACTCAACTAAGCGAAAGACGCCTGAGGGAACTATTTTTATCTTCGTTAAAAAATCACTCGCTTTTATCCCTTGATTTGCCATAGCTTTTTGACAACTTGAAAAAGTAACACATCCCGTTTGGCTAAGATGTTCTATCTTCTGACATACAACACTATCTAGATACCCTTTTACAGCTGGACCATTAGCGACTACTTCAACCTTGACCTCTTTCTCACTTTGGCTCATCTCTAAAAAATTTTTAACATTTGCTAGACAAGTTGGCCACATCGACTCATCATGAATATGAAAAACGACTTTCATGTTAACACTCCTTTCTTAAATAAATGGGAGCACGATAATAATCTTGCTCACTGACAATACTTTTTTCAACTAACTGATAAATCTGACCAGCACGTATATCTAGAGCCAATTGACTCTCATTTTTTTTACTAATTTTAGTGATAATTGGTAACTCACTCGTATTTTTTTCTTGTTTTAGATACTGCCTACCTATTTCATTAAAGCCAAGCACTCTTAGATAGGCTTGGTTCCAAACATGCTCAATCTCCTCTTGCCTCACGTTTAATAACAAATAAGTTGCTAATCGCTGTAACCTTGCCCAAGTATATCGCTTTGTTTTTACCATCTCAATGAATTCAAACATATTATGTGCTTTTTTCGCGCACTCTTTCAAACGATATTCAATGCCTTCAGTTAATTGATAGGTTTTAGTTAATTCATCTGTTGAATGACTCAATAATTGATACTTGAGTAATGGCCAGTAATCTTCCCATGAATGAAGTAACAATTGATTTAAATCTGCCAAACTTTCTTTAGGCAATGTATGTGAAATACTGGAAAGATTATTTTCTAATGCTTGTTTTCTTATTCCTGTAGCACTTGAAAATGTTTGCTCTTGTATGTCTTCTTCATGATACCCTGACCCTTCTCGATTAATTGAAATAAGGGACATCGGTCTATTGTATCTAGCGTTTTCCTTTGCATAAGCCATTCCTAAAATATGATTAGGTGAAGAAAAATCTAATGGGACACTTGGTAATAATTCACGATAAATTTGTGTCATTTGTTGCGGATAGCTCTGTCCATTATTTTTTAACTCTTGATACCGTAAATTGATTAATGTTTCCTTCTCCACATACTCTTTTCCAAATTCGCCATAATCTAGAGATTTTATTGTATCCGTGCCAAAACAAAGCGCCTCTACATGTAAACTTTGAAGTAGTTTCACACCACCTTTTGCAAAATAATCGGCTGATTGAACAGCATAGGCAAACGGCAATTCAATCACTAAATCAGCACCATGTTTTAAAGCAACTTCTGCCCGATGCCATTTATCAATAATAGCCGGTTCTCCTCGTTGTAAAAAATTACCACTCATCATAGCAACCAAGACATCTGCTTTTGATTTTTTTTTAGCTTGTTCTAAATGATACTTATGCCCATTATGAAATGGATTATATTCCACAATCACGCCACAACTCGTTAATCTCATCACGTTCTCCCAACATAGTAAAATAGCTTAGAGAACAAGTCTCCAAGCCATTTTTTATTTTTGACAAATGAAAAACCAACGTTTTGACTCATCTTCTGGTTGATTATCGGTAAAATCTGCACAGACTTTTACTTCTGAAAAACCAGCCTGTTTTAATAACGATTGGTAGGTTTCAATTGTATAGGTTCTTTCTTCATGTAACTCATCATAACGTCTAAATAGCTCATCTTGATTATTTTCTTTAACAAAAAATGTCAAAAAGTGCTCGACGCTATAAGGAACATCTCCTGGATAGCTTTCCCATAAAAAAGCAAACTCATCTGTTTGATAGTGATAACTATATTCTGAAAATTCTTCTTCTATTTTAAAAATAGAATGAACGTCAAATAAAAATGTTCCATCTGATTTTAAAGAGCGATAGACTTCGTTAAAAACAGTTTGGACGGCTTCCTCATCTGGCATATAACATAATGAATCAGAATAACACGTAACCACATCATAGTCTTCGTTTTTATTCAAATCAAGCATATCCCCTACTTCAAAAGATAATAAGTCATCTTCTGGCGTGGTTCTCTCTTTGGCAAGCTCAATCATTTCTTTGGATAAATCCAATCCGACAACTTGATGACCTAAATTAGCCAATTCAACAGATAATATGCCTGTTCCACAAGCTAATTCTAATATTTCTTTGGGATTATCACCTATGTGACGGGTTGTAAAATTCAACCAATCTTCATAAACCGTTTCATCCATGACTTCATCATAGATTTTGGCAAATGTTTTATACGTGGTCATTAACTTACTACCATGTTATCAATATTTACTAATGGGGCATCTGACCATAATTTTTCTAAATTATAGAATTCACGTTCTTCTCCATAAAAGACATGAGCGATCACATCACCTAAATCGATTAATACCCATCGAGCTGACTCTTTTCCTTCAACACGTCTAACCTCAATATTATGTTTGTATGCTTCATCTACGATTTCTTTTGCGATAGCTAATACCTGTTTATCACTATTTCCATGACAAATCACAAAATAATCTGCTAATAAAGATACCTTAGATACATTTAATCCCACGATATCCTCAGCACGTTTGTCATCTGCTGCTTTTACTACTAATTCTAAAATCTGCTCACTATTAATAATGAATCCCTCCTAATTACTTACAACCCAATAATTATATGTTTCCAATGTTTTTGGGTAAATCTTTTTTTTGCTTTTTAACAAATAATTTAATGTATGATACGTTTCATATGCTACTGCTTCATCTAAATCACGATTAGCACACTCTCTTGCTTCAATTACACCAGGAAAATCACGACCATCTTCAATATAGTCTGCTACATAAATGACTTTTGCTAACTCTGTCATCTCTTTAGCACCTGTTGTATGAAGTCTAATAGCATCGAGAATTTCTGGATTTATAATACCTAATTCTTTTTCAACTAAATAAGCACCTAACACACCATGCCAAATAGCATTTCCATAATCCAGTAAGTCATTAGAAAAATCATGTGATTCAATCAAATCTATCATCTCATCATCCAATCTTTCTTTAGCATAATCATGCGTTAAAGCCGCAATACTCGCTTCTTCTTTATCGACATGATACTTTTCTGCTAACTCAAGTGCTTTTTTTTCTACTCGTAAGACATGTTGAAATCGTTTTTCTGACATTTGTTGTGATATTTTATCCATTAATTCTTCACGGGTTAAATCAGTATTTTTTTTACCATAAACTAACTCAGTTGTCATGTTTGTACAAGTCCTTTTTCTGTATATAGTCTATTACATCGTCTGGCACAAGATACTTAATCGGACAACCTCTTTGGATATTTCCTCTTATTAATGATGAACTCACATCAATTCTAGGAGAATCTACCCATATTAGAGGATATTTCGACACTTCTGGGTAACCACTACGCTTAATCGCAACAAACTGAACCATTTGAACCAATTCGTCAATTCGATACCATTTTGGTAGATACTCAACCATATCTCCACCTATAACAAAATAATAATCTGTATTAGGATTTTTTGCAATTAAAGACTCCATTGTGTCAAAAGTATAACTTTTACCTTCTCGAAAAACTTCTTCTAATTCAACATTTAAATAGGAACTTGACTCTGTTGCTAACGTCAACATATCTACTCTGTGAGTGGCATCAATAACTGTTTTTTTATCTACATGTGGTGATTGATATGTCGGCATTAAATAAAATTCATCTAATCCTAACTGACCATAAACTTGATCAGCCATCACTAAATGTCCTATGTGAACAGGATTAAATCCGCCACCTAAAATGCCCACGCGTTTTCTATGTTGATTTAATGTGTCAACTTCTTCCTTAACAAGCGCATGTTCTTGTTGTTTAGTCATCATAAAAAATCCCTCTACATTTTTTTAACAAGCGGTGAAATTTTTTGATATTTATCTTTAGAAGATGGTCGGTATAACACAATAATGCGTCCAATAATTTGAACTGCTGAACAACCGAGTTCTTCTTCCATACGCCATGCTACATCTTGAATGTCCTCATCAGTATTTTGTAATAACGTGATTTTAATCAATTCACGTCTTTCTAAAATATCATCCACTTGATCATAAACTGTATCAGTTAATCCATTTTTTCCAATTTGAACGATTGGGTCTAAATGATGTGCTTGACTTCTTAAAAATCTCTTTTGTTTTCCACGTAATTCCATATATATTTTATCCCTCTTTCTTAAATCAAGGCTTTTCTGATAATAACATCAACGCCTTTTGGTGCCCATCCTGCCACAACACAAGGTTTAGGGATTGTGACCCATCCAAGTCCTGCAAAAACTAAATCTGTTTTTTCTTTCACTGAAAATTCAAAACGAACCAACTCTGGAAAATCTGCTACTTCATTTTCTCTCGGTGGTTGTAGTAATCCTCCAACATGTTTTTCATAAAATTCACTTGCCGTTGCAAGCTTTGTCCGATGAAGAACTAGTTCATTTGAAACATAAGCAATAAATCCCATTTTTTCACCTTGAATCACATCAAAACGAGCTAATCCTCCTAAAAAAAGTGTTTGCCCATCATTTAATTGATACACTTTTGGCTTGATTTCTTTAGTTGGTGACACTAATCGTAAATCTTTTTTTCCAAGATAATGCGCCATCTGATGACGATGAATGATTCCAGGTGTATCAATTAAACAACTACCATCTTCAAATGGAATTTCTATCAAATCAAGTGTTGTTCCTGGAAATTGAGACGTTGTAATAACATTATCGACACCTGCTGATTGTCTAATAATTTCATTGATTAATGTTGATTTACCAACATTTGTTACACCTACTATATACACATCTCTACCATCACGATACTTATCAATCAACTCAAGTAAATCACTTATATCTTGCTTACGTTTAGCACTAGTCAACGTCACATCTACTGGTCGTAAACCAGCTTCGTGAGAGCGTTCCTTCATCCATTGAATTAAGCGTGGTTTTTTAAGTGATTTAGGTAAAATATCCGCTTTGTTTCCAACTAAAAGAACAGGATTATCACCAACAAATCGATGTAAACCTGGAATTAAACTTCCATTAAAATCAAAAATATCCACAACATTGACAATTAATGCATCCACGTCACCTATTTTATTTAACAATGCTAGAAAATCACCATCTGTTAAATCCACATCTTGAATTTCGTTATAGTGTCTTAAGCGAAAACAACGTTGGCAATACAGTTCTCCTGATTCTAATCCTTTTTCCAAAGCAGATTGTGGTGTGTATCCTATTTTATTTGCGTCTTCTGTTTGTATAGTTGAACCACACCCTATACATTTTAGTTCATCAGTCATTTAATGACGTCCTCCATTTCATATCTGGATGTTTCTTTAATAAATACGACATGATTTTCGTTTCCATCGCACGATTAATACGTGTATTCCATGCATCCGTTTCAACAATTGGTTTCACTAAAATAGTTCGAATCCCTGCACTATTTGCTCCTTTAACGTCAGTCATCAATTGATCTCCTATCATGACTAAGTGTTTTGCTGGCAAATCATAGCGTTTTTCAACTTCTTTAAACCCTTTGCTAAAAGGTTTCATCGCACGTGATACATAATCAAGACCTAAATTTTCAACAGCTTTTTTAATGCGAGATTCTTTATTGTTAGAAACAACAATCACTGGTATATTTGCTTCTTTCATACATTGAATCCACTCAAGTAGTTCAGGTGTTCCATCAGGATTGTTCCAAGCAATCAACGTATTATCCAAATCTGTTAAGACGGCATCAATTCCTTTTGATTTCAACTGAACAGGTGTAATATTATAAATTCTATCTACCATCCACGTTGGTTTATATTGATTAAACATATCTTCTTCCTTTCAAAAAAAATAGAGGCTCTAGGCACTCTACGTCATTTGTTATTATACGCTATTTTACTTAATATTTCATCCGTTATGATAAAAATATCCTTAAACATATTCATTAGAAAAGAGAATGATGCATTTATTTACTTTAACTTATGGTATCGTATTCACCTCAATTAATAATCCTGACATTATCACTATTCTAACAAAAATTAATAAACAATAACTAATAGTTTCATCAATTAAAAATAAAACAAAATGATAATAAAACGTTATTTAAAAATAAATATTATACACTAATATACATTATGTGTATAATAAAATATATAAAAAGGAGGAGATTTATTTTATGTTTAACAAAAAAACAATTCTTAAAAGTGTATGTATTTCTGCATTAACTTTAGGAATTGGTTTATCATGTTCACAAGGTGTCAAAGCTAATGAAAAAGGTTGGATAGCAAACACTCCAGATATGATTCAAATCGATGAATTTCAATCTGAGTATATTATTAAATGGGGAGATACATTATCTGCTATTAGTATTAAAACTGGAATTAGCATTGATACTATAGTTAAAGCAAATAATATTAACAATCCTAATTTAATTTATGTTGGAGATAAATTAGTCTTTAATTGGGATAAAAAAACAGTAAGTTATGTTACTTCTGATGGAAAAGTACTGGGAACTACACCAATTGAAAAAAATTCTTTCACAAATCAAACTAAACAAATTAAAGGAACTACTTCAAAAACAGTTAAACCAACTAACTCAGTTAAACCAACTAATCCTGTTGAACCAACTAATCCTGTTGAACCAACTAATCCTGTTGAACCAACTAACCCTGTTGAACCAACTAATCCTGTTGAACCAACTAATCCTGTTGAACCAACTAACCCTGTTGAACCAACTAATCCTGTTGAACCAACTAATCCTGTTGAACCAACTAATCCTGTTGAACCAACTAACCCTGTTGAACCAACTAACCCTGTTGAACCAACTAATCCTGTTGAACCAACTAATCCTGTTGAACCAACTAATCCTGTTGAACCAACTAACCCTGTTGAACCAACTAATCCTGTTGAACCAACTAATCCTGTTGAACCAACTAATCCTGTTGAACCAACTAATCCTGTTGAACCAACTAATCCTGTTGAACCAACTAATATAGCTTCACAAACTATGCTAGATCTTGTTAATCAACATAGAAAAAATCATGGATTAAATGCTCTAGTACTATCAAATCGATTAACTGAAGCAACTGATATTCGTGCTAAAGAAAATACTCATGAATTTTCACATACTCGTCCTAACAACACAAGTTGGGAAACAGTCCTAGATGATATTAATTATGAAACAAAAGCTGGGAGAGAAAATATTGCTTGGAATCAAAATGTAGATGAAAGTGATGAATTTATCGCAGATTATTTCTTTAATCAATGGAAAAAAAGTGATGGTCACAACGCTAACATGCTTGGTTCTGAAAATACAGATTTAGGTTTTAGTTTCACTAAAGATGGAGACCGTGTATATGGTGTTCAAATATTTACTAGTGGTGAAGTAAACCCTAAAAATAATGAAGCAAATAATACTTCAACTAACACAACGGAAGAAGATAAGAATACAAATAGCACCATAGAAGAAGATAATATTGTTCAAAATAACGAACAATCTACAACTCAATCTCCTTCATTAGATAATGATGAAGCAACTGATTCAGTTAATTCATCTGATAACCAATAATTTTTTCGAAATCACTCACTCAATCTAAGTGAGTGATTTTTTACTCTAATAATAACACCTTACTTGAGGTATGATATAAAAAGAAATAAAATAAATCTTGAAAAGGAGATGTTATTATGACCAAAAAAGCAAATAGTCAAGACATTTTAGACATGATTAACGAACTATTAACTAAAGAGTTAACTAATAAAGAAAAAAATATTTTTGTCCAAGCAAAACTTGCGTTAGAGTCTAAACATTATCTGCCAAGAGTCACAGCAGACTTACGAAGTTCACTGACTCCTTTGGCTATGAGTAACCAATTATCAAAAGAAACAGGAGAATTATATTTAACGATAACTAACTATCCATATACTAATAATAATTTAGGTGGCGGATTAATCAGCGTTTTTGGTAATAATCTAAAATAACAAAACAAGCTAATTAGGCAAATATCCGCCTAGTTAGCTTGTTTTATTTTCCAATATCTGTTCTATAATAAAAATCAGTTAACTGTTGCTCAGATAACCAACCATATACTTTTCCTCTCGCTTTTTCGAGTGTTGCTCCACTACTTTCAGCCATAAATACTCGACCACCATTTGAGATAAGAGAATCATTTTTACTTGCAACCCCTGCAAAGAAAATATTCACTGCTTTATTCGTTGCATCAATGTTTAAAGGTTTTCCTTTTTCATAACTATTTGGATAGCCTTTTGCAGAGACAACAACACCTAAGTCAAATCCAGTATCTTTCCAAGAAACTTTCGTTGATTTATCATCAAAAATAGATTCGATTACTTCAACTAAATCTGTTTCTAATCTTTCAAGCAAGACTTGTGTTTCAGGATCTCCAAAGCGAGCATTATACTCTATTACTTTCGGACCATCTTTTGTCAATATTAATCCTGTATATAAAATCCCTTGAAAATCTCTTCCTTCTTTTTTCATCGCGTCTACTGTAGGGTAAACTATTTTTGACAATGACTCTTGATACACTGAATCTGTCACATATGGTACAGGACTATATACACCCATCCCACCTGTGTTTGGTCCTTTGTCTCCATCAAAAATAGCTTTGTGATCTTTAGCTGCAACCATTGGATACACAAAAGATTTTCCAACAAATGACAAGAGAGAGAATTCTTTACCAACTAAAAATTCTTCTATCACAATTTTTGGTTCTTCACTATCAAAAATATTATTTAACAAATTATCATCTACAGCTTGTATTGCTTCTTCAATGGTTTCTGCAATCACAACACCCTTACCTGCAGCTAAACCATCTGCTTTGATGACAATCGGTAATTCTTGTGTTGATAGATAATGAATTGCGTCATCTCTATTGGTAAACGTTTCATAATTTGCCGTTGGAATATCATATTTTACCATTAGTTGTTTAGCAAAATCTTTTGAACCTTCAATAATGGCTGCATTTTTTTTAGGCCCAAACGCTTTTATCCCTTTTGTCCCTAAAAAATCGACTAATCCATCTATTAAAGGGACTTCAGGTCCGACAAATACCCAACTAATCTCGTTATCCTGACAAAATGATACAATAAATTCTTGATCACTTTCGTTTCCATCTACTAACTGAATCCCATCTATTATCATTCCAGCGTTTCCTGGTAAACAATAGACTGCTTCAACTAGTGGACTTTGTAATAATTTTTTACTAATTGCATGCTCACGTCCACCACTACCAATTACCAATAGTTTTCTTTTCATCAAGTATTCTCCTCTTAATGTTTGAAATGTCTTGTTCCAGTGACAATCATTGCAATACCATACTCATTTGCTACATCAATTGATTCTTGGTCTTTCACACTGCCCCCTGGATGTATAATTGCTTTTATCCCATGTTTTGCTGCGTATTCAACACTGTCAGGCATAGGGAAAAAGGCATCACTAGCTAAAACAGCTCCTTTTGCTAAATTACCTGCTTGATCAACTGCCAATTTTACTGACCCGACACGATTCATTTGTCCAGCACCAATACCTAATGTATGACGGGCGTTACCGACAACAATCGCATTACTTTTTACAGATTTAACTACTAACCACATTTTTTTCAATGCATCAATGTCTTCAACTGTTGGTAATGTATCCGTAACAACTGTCCATTCTGTCTCATCGTCACTTTTAGTATCAGACTCTTGCACTAGTAAACCACCTGAGACACTGACTAATTCCCACTCAGATTGGTTTGGTTTCGTTGTGTCTAATTGAAGCAAACGACGATTTTTCTTTTTCTCTAATATCTCTAAAGCGTCAGCTGTAAAACTTGGGGCAATAATAATTTCTAAAAACAATTGATTTAAACTTTCAGCCAAATCAGCATCAATTTCACGATTAAAAGCTAGTACGCCACCAAAAATCGAAATCGGATCACTTTCATAAGCTAGGCTGTAAGCTTCATGTATCGTTTTTCCAAAACCAACACCACATGGATTCATATGTTTCACAGCAACCACTGTTGGTTCATCAAATTCTTTGACTAAATGTATCGCTGCATTAGCATCTTTATAGTTGTTATAAGATAATTCTTTCCCATGTAATTGTTTTGCTGTTCCTATTCCGATTTCTGATTGATTATCATCTGATTGGTAGAAATACGCTTTTTGATGATTGTTTTCACCGTATCTTAAAGTATCAACTTTTGTATAGTTTAGTGACAATTGGTTTGGTAACCCTTTTTCATCATTTTCTTCTGACAAGTAATTAGCGATGCTTGCATCATAGTCTGATGTGGTTGCAAATACTTTTGCTGCTAATGATTGTCTTGTTTTAAGTGTTGTGTCCCCTGCTTCACTCAATTCATTTAAAATAACCTCATAATCACTACTATCAACAACAACCGTCACACTAGCAAAGTTTTTCGCGGCACTTCGTAACATACTCGGGCCACCAATATCAATTTGTTCAATCGCTTCATTTTGTGTCACATTAGGTTGAGCAATGGTTTCTTTAAATGGGTACAAATTGATACACACTAAATCAATCATCTCTATATGGTGTTCTTTTAATGTGTTCATGTGTTCTGAATTATCTCGTCTAGCTAATAATCCACCATGAATAAATGGATGCAGTGTTTTGACTCGTCCATCAAGCATCTCTGGAAACTTCGTTACTTCTTCCACACTCAAACACTTAATCCCCTCAGATTCAAGTATTCGTTTTGTTCCGCCAGTTGAAATAATGTCATACCCTAACTTAACTAACTCTTTTGCAAAATCTGCTACACCAGTTTTATCATAAACGCTAATGAGTGCACGCTTTTTAGACATTCTTAAATTCCTCCAAGATAAATTGATTTAAAATAATTGGTAATACATGATGCTCTAATTGATGCATCTCTTCCTCAAATTCTTCTAAAGAAAGCTCACGGTTAATTGCTAAACTTTCTTGATAGATAATTGGGCCAGTATCCACACCTTCATCCACTAAATGAATCGTCACACCAGTCTTTTCATCAGTGCTTTCATAGGCTTCTTTTATGCTTTTATTTCCCGGATATTTTGGTAATAAGGATGGATGCAAGTTAATGATTTTCTTTTTATATTGATTCAAAAGTGTTGGGCCGATAATTTTCATATAGCCTGCTAACACAATGAGATCTATTTCTTCATTTTCTAGCATCGTCAAAATGTTTTGTTCGTACTCTTCTTTTGTCTGATGTACCTTTTTTTCCATCACAAAATAAGGCACATCATACTTTTTTGCTCGTTCAATCACGTAGGCATCTTTTTTATCACAAAATAAACAGACCAATGTTCCAGCAATATTTCCTTGTTGACTCGCTTTAACTATTGCTTCAAAATTTGATCCGTTTCCTGAAGCAAAAATGGCAAATCTCATCGACTCTCTCCTTTAATGTGAACAGATCCTGTCGCACCTAGTTCAACTTGTCCAATTGTATAAGCAAGTTCATCATGATCATTGATATAATCTAAAACTGTCTGAGCATCTCTTTTATCAACTGCTAGTACCATACCAATTCCCATATTAAATGTACTAAACATATCTTTTTCGCTGATATTTCCAAGTTTTTGTAAACAATCAAAAATAGGTAGTACTGGCCACGTGCCTTTTGTTATAGTGGCTGATATATTCTCTGGTAACATTCTAGGAATATTTTCATAGAAACCTCCACCAGTAATATGAGCAATGCCTTTAATTTTTTGCATTTTAATTAATGGTAAAACACTTTTTATGTAAAGTTTTGTTGGCGTTAATAACACATCACCTAAAGTTTTTCCATTTAACTCATCCAAAACTGTGTCTAAAGAAAAATCATGATCTTTAAATAAAATTTGTCTAACTAAAGAAAAACCATTTGAATGAATCCCGCTTGATGCAATACCGATTAATACATCACCTTCAGAAATAGTCGATGAATCGATTATTTCTGATTTTTCTGCTAACCCAACTGCAAACCCTGCTAAATCGTAATCATTTTCACCATACATATCAGGCATTTCTGCTGTTTCGCCACCAATTAAGGCCATTTTAGATTCAACACACCCATTAGCAACACCTTCAACAATTTTTTCTATTTTTTCAGGATAGGTTTTTCCTGTTGCAATATAATCCAAAAAGAATAAGGGTTCTGCTCCTTGAGCTAAAATGTCGTTTGCACACATCGCAACACAATCAATCCCAATTGTGTCATGTTTGTCTGCTTCAATGGCAATCATTAATTTTGTTCCCACACCATCTGTTCCAGAAACAAGGACGGGCTCTTTCACATCATACTGACTTAAATCAAAGCAGCCACCAAATCCACCTAATGCACTCATCATTCCTAAACGTTCTGTTTTTTTTGTGTGAGCTTTAATTCTTTCTACGACTTCGTATCCTGCTTCAACATTGACTCCTGATTTTTCATATGCTGTTGACATACTAGTCCTCCTTGTTTTCTCTGTATTCATAATCATATAAAGGTGTTGGATAATCACCATTGAAATACGCCATACATAACCCGTTATAAGGGGCATCTAACTTTAATCCTATAGAATTAATCAAACCTTCTTCTGTTAAAAATTCTAACGAATCAGCTTCAATGATTTCTCTGATTTTTTCGGTTGAATAATTAGCAGCGATCAACTCTTCTTTTGTTTGAATATCAATCCCATAAAAACATGGATATGCTAATGGAGGTGATGAAATTCTAACATGAACTTCTTTTGCACCAGCCTCTTTTAACAAACGAACAATACGTTTTGAGGTTGTCCCACGAACGATTGAATCATCCACTAAAATCACACGTTTTCCTTCCACAACACCACGAACAGCAGATAGTTTTAATCGAACACCTTCTTCTCGCAGTTCTTGTGTTGGTTGGATAAACGTTCTAGCGACATATTGGTTTTTTACTAATCCCATTTCATAAGGAATAGAACTTGCTTCAGCATACCCACTAGCCGCTGAAAGAGAACTATTAGGCACACCAATGACCATATCTGCTTCAACAGGATGTTCTTTAGCTAATGTTTTTCCCATGCGTTTACGAGCAGAGTGAACATTAATTCCTTTGATGTTTGAATCAGGTCGTGCAAAGTAAATGTACTCCATTGAACAAATTGAATACATCGTCTCATCAGTGTAACGATAGCTTTTTAATCCGTTATCGCTAATCTCAATAATTTCACCAGGTTCGACATCTCTGACAAACGTTGCCCCAATTGTATCTAAAGCACACGTTTCACTTGTTACGACGTAAGCACCACTATTCATACGACCAATAGATAAAGGACGAAAAGCATTTGGATCAAGCGCTGCATACATGGCATTATCTGCTAATAATAAATAAGCAAAGCCACCTTTCACAGTATTTAATGCTTCAGACAACTTATCAATAAATGTTTCTTTGTTGCTACGACGAATTAAATGCATCAAGATTTCTGTATCGGAATTCGAATGAAAAATAGCCCCATCTTCTTCTAGTTCTTTACGTAATGTTTTCGCATTAATCAAATTTCCATTATGTGCTAATGCTACATCTCCATCATAAAAACGAAATAAAAAGGGTTGGATATTAATAATATCTCCCTCACCACTTGTGCCGTAACGAACGTGTCCAATAGCAGAATGCCCTTTTAAATTAGCTAATAAATCTGGGTTAGCAAACACTTCATGTAACAGCCCTAATCCTCGATGACCATGCAGACGATTGTTTTCTAATGACACAATCCCCGCACCCTCTTGTCCTCTATGTTGTAAACTATGTAAGCCATAATAAGTCATTTGACTGGCATCTTTATGATCCCATACTCCAAACACACCACATTCTTCATTAATCCCTTTTATTTCATGAGACATGGTATTGCTTCCTCCCATACTTCTTTGGCTTTTGCAACTGGTAATTCTAATGAATCATCGGCTGTACTAACTTTTATCACACCATCATTTGTCACTTCACCTAATAAAGTAGCATCTTTCTTTAAAACAGATTCAAATGCTTCTTTATTTTCAGGTGACACACTGACAACAAATCGTCCTGATGTCTCAGCAAACACTAATTCTGTTGCTAGGTTCGTCTTAATATCAACACCTAGTCCATTTCCAAATGTTGATTCAATCACACTAATTAATAGTCCACCTTCAGCACAGTCATGAGCACTTTTTACATAACCTGATTGAATCGCTTGTAATAGTTTTGCTTGGATAATAACTTCTTCTTCTAAATCAACAGCTGATATGGTTCCAGAAATCTTACCAGTTAGTAATTTTTGAATTTCACTACCTGAAAAATCAGCATTCGTTTCACCTAATACATAGATTAAGTCTGATGCTTCTTTAAAATCTTGAGTTGTAACATGTGATAAATCCTCAACTACACCAACCATTCCTATCATAGGTGTTGGGTAAATAGACTGATTATTCGTTTCATTGTATAACGAAACATTACCTGAAATAACTGGCGTATCAAATGCTTCACACGCTTGAGCAATTCCTCTTGCTGCTTGATCTAACTCATAGAATCCTTCTGGTTTTTCTGGTGAGCCAAAGTTTAAACAGTCTGTAATAGCTAATGGTCTTGCCCCACTTGCCACAATATTTCTAGCAGCTTCACTCACCGCCATTTTTCCGCCTTCTTTTGGATCTAAGTACAAGTATCTCGCATTACAATCGGTTGTCATGGCAAGTGCTTTTTGTGTTCCTCTCACACGTAGGACAGCAGCATCACTACCTGGACCAACGACAGTATTAGTTCGTACTTGTGAATCATAGGTTTCATACAATGATTGTTTCGACGCAATCGTTGGCTGTGCTAAAAGAGATAACGTTGTTTGTTTAAAGTCTTTTATTTCAGGTTTATATGCTTCTTGTTTTTCAAATTCGATGATGCGTTTTGGTTTTTCTTGTTCATTATGATACACCGGGGCATCTTCTGCTAATGAGTCAACCGGAATATCAGCAACTTTTTCACCTTGGAAAAATAATTTATATCGCTTATCATCTGTTACATGCCCAATCGTCACAGCATCTAAATCGTAAGATTCAAATAGTTCGATGACTTGTTGTTCTTTTCCTTTTTTGATACAAAGTAACATTCTTTCTTGTGATTCAGATAACATCATTTCATAAGGTGTCATCTCTGTTTCACGCTGAGGTACATCATCTAAATAGAGTTCTAAGCCTGACCCAGCTTTTGATGCCATCTCTGAACTAGAAGACACCAACCCAGCAGCTCCCATATCTTGAATTCCAACTAAACAATCTGAATGATTTAAAATCAAATCAAGACAGGCTTCCATCAACCCTTTTTCCATGAATGGATCACCTACTTGTACAGCAGAACGTTGTTGTTCTTCTCCCTCTACAAATTCTACTGAGGCAAACGTGGCACCATGAATCCCGTCTCGTCCTGTTTTGGCCCCCACGTACATAATTGGATTGCCAATGCCTTTTGCTTGTCCTTTTTGGATGTCTTCATGTCTAATTAAACCAACACACATAGCATTCACTAATGGATTGCCTTCATAACATGCGTCAAATGCAATCTCACCACCAACTGTTGGAATCCCAATACTATTGCCATAACCACTAATTCCTGCGACTACTTTTTCGATTAAATATTTTGTCCGATTCGTTTCTATCTCACCAAAACGTAAAGAATTTAACATTGCAATTGGTCTAGCACCCATACTAAAAATATCACGAATAATTCCACCAACTCCTGTAGCTGCTCCTTCATAAGGCTCAACCGCTGATGGATGATTGTGACTTTCTGCTTTAAACACTACTGCTAGTCCATCTCCAATATCTACAATCCCAGCACCTTCACCTGGACCTTGTAAAACATGTTGATTTGATGTTGGAAAATGTTTTAACACAGGTTTACTATTTTTGTAAGAACAATGCTCACTCCACATGACAGCAAACAAACCTGTTTCTGTGTAGTTGGGTAAACGACCTAAAATTGAATCAGCTATGTACTCATACTCAGAATCTTTCAAACCCCATTCTTGATAAATCTTAGATTCTTTTACTTCTTCTGGAGTCATTGTTTGTGCTTTTACCATGTTATGCTGTCACCTTTCTTAAATGATTTACGATTGATTGAAATAATTTTTTTCCATCAGAACTTCCAAGTAAATCTTCCATTGCACGTTCTGGATGGGGCATCAACCCAATCACATTGCCTTCTTTATTTGTAATCCCTGCAATGTCTTCCACACTGCCATTTGGATTTGTTTGGTCATAAGTAAAAATGATTTGATTATTCTCTTTTAATTCTTTTAATGTTTCTTCATCACAGTAGTAATTTCCTTCACCATGAGCAATTGGCAAGGTGATGATTTCATCCTGTTCATATTCATTTGTGAACATCGTTTGGTTATTCTGCACTTTTAATGGTTGCATACCACAAATGAATTTTAGTGATGTATTGTTTAACAAAACACCTGGTAAAAGGCCTGTCTCTGTTAATATTTGGAATCCATTACACGTACCGAAAACTGGTTTCCCTTCACTGGCAAATTGTTTAACTGCTTCCATCACAGGACTTGATTTAGCGATAGCTCCACACCTTAAGTAATCACCATAAGAGAAACCACCTGGTAATAACATGACATCATATTCTGACAAATCAGCTGCTCTGTGAGAAACATATTCTGCTTCTTCCCCAATTACATCTTGAATAGCTAACAACAAATCTTGATCACCATTTGAACCAGGGAAAACAACTACACCAAATTTTGCCATGATTAGTTAACCTCCGTAACAGTAAAGTCATATGTCTCCATATTTGGGTTGGCTAGTAAATTATCACTAATATAATCAACTTTTTCTTTTGCTTCTTCTTTGCTTTGGGCTTGGATGAAGAAATCAAATACTTTCCCCACTCGAATGTCTGACACTCCTTCTTCATCTAAACGTTTGATTGCTCCTTCAATCACCGCAGCTTGGGGATCTAAAATGGATGCTTTGTAATTGACGTATACTCTTACTTTAAACATGGTTATTCTCCTTTTATTTCATTTAATCTTTTGGCCACTTCTTTATAAACACTCACCAAATCTCCTGTATCCTTACGATAAACATCTTTATCTAATGACGCTAATGTTTCTTTATCCCATAAGCGACAAGTATCTGGTGTCACTTCATCTGCTAAAATGATTTGTCCACTACTATCTCGTCCAAACTCTAATTTAAAATCGACTAACGTCAAACCAATAGACGAAAACAGGTCAATTAAGATGTTATTTATTTTCAATGCTTGCTCTTTAATCAATGCTATGTCTTCTTTTGAAGCAATTTTTAAATAATCAATATGGTCTTCATTTATAAAAGGGTCATCTAACGCATCATCTTTATAGTAAAATTCCAGAATCGGTGTTGGTAATTTTAGTCCCTCTTTAATACCAAATCGTTTTGAAAAACTTCCAGCTGAAATATTTCTGACAACAACTTCTAAAGGTATAATCGTTACAGATTTAACCAGTTGTTCAGTATCACTTAATTGTTTAATCCAGTGATTGTTAATACCTTGTTCAGTTAAATAACTAAATATTTTAGAGCTAATTTCGTTATTCAATTGACCTTTACCTAAGATTTCATCTTTCTTTTTCCCATTTAATGCTGTCGCTTGATCCAAATAGACTAATCTCAACTCATCTAACTTATCCGTAGAATGTACGCTTTTAGCCTTACCTAAGTATAAAACTTCTGACATTTAAAAACTCTTCCTTTCTTATTAAAGAACATTAAAATATAAAAAACATAATATCATTCACTTATTAAATATATAGTAACAAGAGTTTTTTTTGACGTCAATTTTTTATTAACATTTAAACGATTAAAACTTTCTAATGTTCGCTTTTTAATAGTTTTTATATTTTAAGAAATAAAAAAAAGCTCGTGAAAATTAATTTCACGAACTTTTTCATGTTTTATGATAATCCAACACGATTGAATAAATCACCCACATGTTTTAAATGGTAATTATAATCAAAGGCATCATCTAAATCATCACTAGATAATACTGACATAATTTTTTCATCTGACTCAAGAAGCGGTCTAAAATCTGTTTGTTCATCCCATGCAATAGCTGTTTTAGGTTGAACTAAATCATACGCTTCCTCGCGAGACATTCCTTTATCAATTAATTTTAATAAAACACGTTGACTATAAATTAATCCAAAGGTTGCTCCCATATTACGTTTCATATTTTCTGGGAATACTGTTAAATTCTTAACAATATTAGTAAATCGTTGTAACATATAATCTAGTAAAATAGTTGAATCAGGAATAATAATACGTTCTGCTGAAGAATGAGAAATATCCCTTTCATGCCATAAAGACACATCTTCATAAGCTGTGACAACATGACCTCTTAGTACACGTGCTAACCCTGTCATATTTTCAGAGCCGATTGGATTACGTTTGTGCGGCATTGCAGAGGAGCCTTTTTGACCTTTTGCAAAAAATTCTTCTACTTCGCGTGTTTCAGATTTTTGTAATCCTCTAATTTCTGTTGCAAATTTTTCGATACTTGTTGCAATTAAGGCGATAGTCGCAATATATTCTGCATGTAAATCACGTGGTAAAACTTGTGTTGAAATCTCTTGTGCTCTAATCCCTAACTTTTCACAAACAAACGCTTCTACTTCAGGTGGTGTATTGGCAAACGTCCCTACAGCACCTGAAATTTTACCAGCTTCAACACCACGAGCTGCATGATCAAAACGCTCGATATTACGTTTCATCTCTGAATACCATAATGCCAATTTAAGACCAAATGTTGTTGGTTCTGCATGAACACCATGCGTTCTTCCCATCATAACAGTGTATTTATGTTCTAATGCTTTTTCTTTGATAACTTGTAAAAAATTATTTAAGTCTTTTCGTAAAATATCGTTTGCTTGCTTCATTAAATAACCGTATGCAGTATCTACAACATCTGTACTGGTTAAGCCATAATGTACCCATTTTCTTTCTTGACCTAAACTTTCAGATACAGCACGTGTAAAAGCAACCACATCATGACGTGTTTCTTGTTCGATTTCAAGAATGCGATCAATATCAAATGTTGCCTTTTCTCTAATTAATTTTGTATCTTCTACAGGAATTTCTCCCAAACTAGCCCATGCTTCAGAAGCTAATATTTCCACTTCTAACCATGCAGCATAACGATTTTCATCTGACCATATGTTTCCCATTTCTTCGCGAGTATAACGTTCTATCATTGCCCTATCCTTTCTTATTTCCAAATATCCTGACGATGAATATCTTCAAGTGTCTCTGACACACTATTTGATAATATCGTAATGTGTCCCATTTTTCTACCTGGTTTTTCAACTTTTTTTCCATAAAAATGAAAATGCCAATAACCTTTTTCACTCACTTGAGCAATCGCTTTTGTTTGTTCATCTCCTATAAGATTCACCATGATTGCTGGAGAAAGTAATTCAACAGTTGGCATCGCCCACTGACAAATCCCTAAAATATGAGCATCAAATTGACTAATGGAACAAGACTCAATTGTGTAATGACCTGAATTATGAGGTCGAGGGGCTATCTCGTTCACGAGTATTTCTTCTCCATCTGTGACAAACATTTCAATAGCAATTGTTCCACACGCCCTTAATTCCTGACTAATTCGTTTAGCTAAGCCAACCGCCTTTTTTTCACACACTTGGCTTACTCTAGCAGGAGCGATACTAGTAAACAAAATATTATTGACATGTTTATTTTCTGCCAAAGGAAACACACTGACTTCTCCAGCTAAATTATTAGAAATAATCACTGATACTTCTTTCTCAAAAGACACCCATTTTTCTAAAATACATATCGCTTGATCCAATAAATCACGACACTTATCCATATCTGATTCCGACTTTAAAACAACCTGACCTTTTCCATCATACCCACCAACAATTGTTTTTAATACACTTGGAAAACCAATTTTCTTACAAGCTTCTTTTAACTCATCAAAAGAAGAAACAATGTTAAATGGCGCAACAGGTATGTCATGTTTTACTAAAAATTCTTTTTCTAATTGTCTATTTTGAGATATTTTTAATAATTCCGTTCCTTGAGGTAATTTACCTTGTTGTTCATACGGTTCAAGTACGGTAGCATTAACATTTTCAAACTCATACGTTAACACGTCTGACTGACTGGCTAAAGTGTTAACTGCAGCCTCATCATCATACTCAGCCACAATATGCCAGTCACTTACTTGAGCTGCTGGGCAATCTTCACTCGGATCTAATATTCCAACAACAAAACCTTTTTCTTTAGCACTTTGAGCCATCATTTGTCCTAGTTGTCCACCACCAATAATTCCAATTGTTTTTGAAGGAATAATCACATTAGTCAAACTGTTCACCACTTTCTAAAACGTTTTTTTCCAATGATTCTCGGTAAGTGTGAATTTTTTTTCGTACAACGTCATTACTGATACCTAATATCTGTGTTGCTAAAAGCCCTGCGTTTTTAGCACCTGACTTACCAATAGCTGTCGTTGCTACTGGTATACCACCCGGCATTTGAACAATAGACAACAATGAGTCCATGCCTTTTAGTGTTCTTGACTCTACTGGTACACCAATAACTGGCAAGGTTGTTAAAGCTGCCACCATACCAGGCAAATGCGCTGCACCACCTGCTCCAGCAATAATAACCTTGTAGCCTTTTTTCTCAGCTTCTTTAGAAAAAGCGAACATTAATTCAGGAGTACGATGAGCAGATACAATTTTTTTATCAAAAGATATACCAAAATCATCTAATACGTCACATGCTTCCTTCATCGTTTTCCAATCAGATATACTACCCATTATAACAGCAACATCACTCATAATGATTCTCCATTTCTCTCTTTTTTATCATTGTAACAAGTGATATTTCTACTGTCAAAATTATACGTAGATTTTAATTGTTTTTTTTAATAAAGTTCGTGTTTAACTCTTTTTTGAATAATTCATAGCTCTTGGTATACAGCTGATGATTATCTTCTGTATAAAACGTACGTCGATGATCTGATAATAAATGTGTTTTTACTGGATTTATCAAACTCACTGCACCAAAATTAGGCTCATTATAGATTGATTGGACTATGTTTTGACCAAATATATCGGCTGTCATCATAGACAATAGTTCATTCGAGAAGAATCCACCATTAATTGTAATTTCTCTTGGTTCTAATTCAACAAGTTCACTGATATAACGTAAATTATATAATATTCCCTCAACTAAGCTTCTTACTAAATGATATTTTGTGTGTTTAAGACTTAATCCTATATATTGACCTTGTGGTGTTGCTTGCCAGATTGGTGCTCTTTCACCAGTTAAGTATGGGAAAAATAATAAGCCATCACTTCCGACTGGAGCTTTTTCTAAAGCATCATTTAAGTTTTGATAAATGGATTCTCCGTTAAAAAATACTTCTTCCGCCCAGGACATAATTTGACCACCATTATTAGTTGCTCCACCAACAACCCAATAAGTATCATTTAAGTAATAACAAAATGTTTGGCCAGTTTCATCTAATTCAATTTTTTTAGATAATTTTCTAACTGCTCCACTAGTTCCTATCGTAATAGTATTTAATGTGCCATTAGCAACATAACTAGCGTAACTAGCTAAGCAACCATCACTTGCTCCAATGTAAACGGGTATATTAGGTGTTAAAAACATGTCGTCTGCAATTTTTTCTAAAAGAGGGGCTGAATAATTAGTATCCACAAGTGATGCTAATAAGGATACCCCAATCCCTACTTTTTGTAGTATCTCTTTATCCCATTTTTTTTCATGAATATTAAATAATCCTGTTGCTGAAGCAATGGAATAATCCACCACAAACTCCCCTGTTAATTGCTCCATTAAGTAGTCTTTCATTCCTACCCAACGAGTGACATCTTTAAACCATTTTTCTTTTTGAAAATGTCCAATTTTAGCAAAGGGAGACATTTCATGAATTGGCGTTCCAGTTTTTCTATAATATTTTAAATAGTCTTTTTCTAATTTTATGTCGTCAATAAATGGTTTACTCTGAGTATCTAACCAAATATACATCTCCTCATCTTTTCCCTCAACAATTGGCATGATTCCATGCATCGCTGTTGTTAACACAAGCGAATCTATTTGATACCCTTTTTGCGTCAACGAGCGTACACCTCTTACAATTTGACGATAAATATGTACTGGACTTTGGTATACTTTATTTCCTCTACCTGTATAAGTCTCTATAGGTAAGCATAATTGCTCAATAATAATATCTTTTTCAAAAATTTGTAATTTTATATTTGTTGTTCCAACATCAATAGCTAAAGGATACATGATATATCCACCCTTCTTTTTCGTTATGCTTTTATTTTAACATCATTTTCTCACTTTCACTAAGTTTCTTAAATGATAAAATAAAAAAACCTATTTTTTGACTTCCATTCAAAAAATAGGTTGATTCATTAATAATAATTTATAGTCTTTAATTGATTGATTTCATAAGCATCTTGATAAACATTTAAATAACTACAAATTTCTTCAATCGACAAAACATCTTCCAAATCATCATGATGATACTGATGATAGTTCATATATTTAGCATACTCTATCATCCCAATATCTCGGCAATTTCCCATGTGTTTAGCATGTTTTTCTCCTTGAGTCAGATAAAATTGTGCCTTTTGAACGTGATTTTTTTGTGCATATAAAATAGACAAGTAAGCATCAAGTTTTGCACGTTTCCAATAGAAATTTAAACTTGAAAAAATTTCCTCTGCTTTTAAGAAATAAATTTCTGCTTCATCATAATTTTCTAGCGCAAACAAAGCAACTCCCTCATTAATATAAAATATTGTTAAACTAGAGAGAGCTTTATTGCTTTGACATAAGCAAATGGCTTTTTCAAACATCTCAACCGCTTCTTTATACTCACCTGAGTTCATTCGGATTTCTCCCAAGTAGTTGTAAGCTGCCGCGATGCTTACTGAATATTTTTTGCTAATCTCTTCTGTTAGCATAAACGTGTTAATGGACTCTTGCAATAATTTTTCGGCAACCGTATTATTGCCACTCATCATATGGTACAGTCCTTTTAACCTAAGTAAAATACCAATTGATTGATGATTGTTTTCTCTAATGGATAAATCTAGTGCAAGCTCGATATAATAAATCATCTCTTTTGGCTCATTTATTTGAATATAATAATAAATCATTTGCTTATAGCCGTTTAATAAATACGCTTGCTCATTCAACTCTTTTGCTCGATGTAACACACTTTGGATGTTGGATACTCCTCTATCATACTCACCATATTTAATTAAAAATCGCCCTTCAAGATATAAGTATTGTAACTGCAACAAATTGTATAAATCAGTCTGTTTTTCTTCTTGACTTAATTGAGATAAACGCTGATTAATTTTTTCAAATTGTTCGGTTGCCCACTCTTTGTTAAAACTAAATGGATCAACACCATACTGTCCTTCTACTGGAAATAGCTCATGATAAAAGCCTAAATACCCTTCAAAATATTTAAGACGATACTTTAATCCTTTTAATTCATCTTTCCCATGTTTATAGTGATAAGCAATCGTATCATATTGCAATATATCATTACCACCAGGTTTTAATTGTGATTCTAGAAATTCTGCAATACGGTGATGTAAGACTCTTTTTTTTGCCAACGATTGTGTCATATAAACAAATTCTCTTAACTTCACATGAGTAAAACTTGTCGCAATCTTATCACGAACCACTTTTTCTACCAAAATATTTTTAGAGACCAGTCGTTCAATCATTGCCACAATATCATAGCTTGATTTATCTGTTAAAAAAACCAAACTATCAATTAAGGCATAATCATAAAAATAAGAGATAATAGATACTAATTCTTGCTCTTCTTCTGATAAATATAAGAAACGGTTGCGTAAAGCATCTTTCATCTTAACAGTCATCGTATTCAAATTCGTGTTACTTTTTAATAGAGAGACATATTCGATTAAAAAGAATAAATTTCCCTCTGTATGTTGATAAACATTGTCAACAATCGTAGTGGTCACATCAACATCAGGTAATTTTTTCCGAATAAATCCATCTGTTTCTTCATAAGAAAATGGCTCCAAATTAATAACAGCTAATTTTCCACTTTGCTTCAATGTATTGATAAACTTATCAAGTGGGTATCTCTCAACGCTTCGTGCTGACATCAAAAACATCGCATTTGTGTGACAATGAAGCATCACAGTTGTTAGTAAATCTAAACTCGATTCATCCATCCACTGTATGTCGTCAAATAAAAAAACTAATTGTTTCTGTTCTGACAACTTGTTAATCGCCTCAATCATCAGATCTGACAACATTTTTTCCTTGTAAGGTTCCGTATCACTATGGGAAATCACATCTAAAAAAGGTTGGGTGAAATTGGGAAAAACTTTTCGAATAACTTTTTGCCAAAGTATGGGGTCAATTAATTCTTGTTCTTCAATCATTTCGCTCAACTGATCAATTATTTTTTTCCATGGACGCAATAAATGTTTTTCTTCTGCTTGATAGCACTGAGTTTCAATCACTTTAAACTCATCTTCTACACTATCAATCGCTCGATTAATTAAGGCACTTTTCCCTATCCCAGCTTCTCCTCTAACCACTACTGATTGATAAGCGTGATGTCGTTTAAACGCTGCAAAGTTAACTGATAATTGTTGCAACTCACCTGAACGCCCGTAAAATAATGAAGAAAAGCGTTGATTTTTCGTAGTATTTTCAGAAACAATTTTCTCAAGAGAAGCATCATAAATTGCTTTTGTCTGTTTATTAGGCGTCACCCCTAATTCTGACTTCAAAAGATTAGATAATTTATGATACACATCGACTACTTTATTATCTCGTCCTTGTTGTTGATAAAACGTCATTAAATATTGGTAATTAATTTCATTAAATTCATCAATAAACATTAACTGTTCAATGGTTTCTTCTACATGTTCATTAATTCCTTCGGCTATGTCTTTTTTAATTCGTCGATGCACTGTCTCAATAAATTTTTTTTCATAAAAACTTTTCATACGAACAACCCAAAAGTCAAATCCTTCACATTCTTTTAGATAAAATCCCTTTAAAAACTCGCCTTTATAAAGGTAATAATATGTTTCAGAATCTTGTGTAAATTGTTCCACATCACTGGTTAAATTGATTGAATCATTCAACATCAATATTGATTTATTAGGAGAAATAATAAGCTCCATTCCTAAACTTTTATTGGCTTGATAGATAGCATTTCTCAAGTTTTTTTTAGCATTTTTATCACTTTTATCTGGCCACAACAAACCAGACAATTCATCTCGGCTAACTGTTTTATTGATTAATAAGTAATAAAGCATCGCATTAATTTTAGAAAAAGAAAACAACACTATCTCACCATTCAAACTGACTTCTGGTGTTCCAAACAATCGACAATTCAAATAATTCCCCATACTTTAAAACGCTCCCTACTATTATCATTCTTACCTTTGTCTGTATAAAAAAAGACACACATAATACATCTTCAATATAATTATACTATTTTATAACATTAAAAGAAATCGTTTTCCAAATAAACAATAACAGATAAAAAAACCTTCACAATTTTCGTGTGAAGGCTATTAGAAATTTGGATAGGAAGTCCACTCTAATCGTTATTTAAATAATTCGCTTACAGCTGATTTCACTTTTTGATCATCAGCTAAGTATGGAATCGTGATATGGTCTGAACCTTTTCTCATTTCATTGTATTCCATTGACGTTTCGATTGCATGGTCATTTCTTGCCCAACTACGACGAGCCACGCCACCCATAGTGTCCCATGCAATAGCAGATTTAATGATGTCATCTGTCAATTCAGATCCATCTAATACTAAACCAAATCCACCATTAATAGATTTACCAATACCAACACCACCACCGTTATGTAGTGCGATTAAACTCATACCACGAGCAGCATTTCCTGCATAACATTGTGTTGCCATGTCAGCTGTCACGTTACTTCCGTCTTTAATATTTGATGTTTCACGGAATGGAGAGTCAGTTCCTGATACGTCATGATGATCACGACCAATCATAACAGGACCAATTTCACCACGGCGAACCATTTCATTAAATTTAAGGGCAATATTAACTCGACCCATAGCATCTTGATAAAGAATACGAGCTTCTGTCCCAACCACTAATTTGTTATCTTCAGCGTCACGAATCCAGTTATAGTTATCACGATCTTGATAACGACGAGTTGGATCAATAACTTCCATAGCGGCTCTATCAGTCGCCATTAAATCTTCATGCTTACGTGATAAACATACCCATCTAAATGGACCATAACCATAGTCAAATAACATAGGTCCCATAATATCTTCTACATATGATGGCCAGATAAATCCATCTTTATCGTCCACACCATTTTTAGAAATTTCTTTAATTCCTGTATCGTAGATAGCTTTCATAAATGAGTTACCGTAATCAAAGAAGTAAGTTCCTTTGCTTGTTAATGATTTGATCACGTTAAAGTGACGTTCTAATGTATCATCAATCATTTTTCTAAATGTATCTTGATCTTCAGCAAGCAAACGAGTTCTTTCTTCAAATGTGATACCTACTGGACAATATCCACCTTCATACACATTGTGACAAGAAGTTTGATCTGATAATAAATCAACATGGATATCATGTTGGTCAACATATTCAAGTAAGTCAACAATATTACCGTGATAAGCAATAGATGTTGAATCTTTATTGTCTAAATATTCTTTTGCTAATGTCATTGTTTCTTCTGGCGTTTCAGTCACATGACTAATCCAACCTTGTTCTAGACGAGTGTCGATACGAGAGCGATCAACTTCTGCTACGATTGTCACTGATTTAGCAATTTCACCAGCTTTACCTTGAGCCCCACTCATACCACCTAAACCAGATGTTATAAATAATTTTCCAGTTAAATCACCATCATCTGGAATCCCTAATTTCAAACGACCAGCATTTAATAATGTATTAAATGTTCCGTGAACAATTCCTTGAGGACCAATGTACATCCATCCTCCAGCAGTCATTTGACCATAGTTTGTTACACCCATTTGTTCTGCGATTTCCCAATCATGAATGTTATCATACTCACCAACAAGTAAACCATTTGTAATGATAACTCTTGGTGCATCTTTTTTAGAAGCAAATAACCCTAATGGATGACCTGATTCAAGAACTAACGTTTGTTCATCTGTCATCTCTTCTAAGTAACGTTTAATTAATTGATATTGCATCCAGTTTGAACAGACTTGACCTGTTTCACCGTAAGTTACTAATTCGTAAGGATATAATGCAATGTCAAAGTCTAAGTTATTATCAATCATCACTTGCATTGCCTTAGCTGCGGTACATTTTCCTTTGTACTCATCTATTGGTTTACCATAGATACGTTCTTTTGGATACCAACGATAGCCATAAATACGACCTCTTGTTTTTAATTCTTCTAAGAATTCTGGAATCACTTGATCATGAAATTGTTCTGGTACATAACGAAGCGCATTTTTTAATGCCAATTCAGTTTGTGCTTCAGTTAAACGAAATCCTCTATCTGGGGCACGACGAATGCCTTCTTCAAATTTCGGCATATCTGGTAACACATCTGGCAATTTAATCGTCATTGCTTTACTAATATCAGTATTTTTAATCATTGTTACTTCCTCCTTAGTTTATCTTGAGTTACTTATCTCTTTTCCTGTAGACATAAGTGAATGAATCATTAAGTTATGGCCTTAGTTTATCCTCCCATAGTCTATTATGGGTCAATTCACATCAAAAAGTCTCTTTTTTTCTCTTTTTTTTCTAAACAATTTTTTTTGACCCTTTTTAGATGATACAAGACTACATTATATTCATTAAATGGTTATAATTAGTGTAAGAATAAAAGGAGGAATATTCATGAGAGCAGATAAACTATTAGTACACTTTAGTCAAATTTTTTCACCGATAGATAAACAACGAGCATTAAAGGGAGCAGAAATGTCTGAAGCAACCATTATTGAAGATGGTTACATTGCCATTAAAAATGGTAAAATTTTAAAAATTGGTAGTGGGACTCCTGACGAATCTCTAATAGGTGATCATACAAAAATTCATGATTATACTGGAAAACTTGCAACACCAGGATTGATTGATTGCCATACACACTTAGTTTATGGTGGCAGTCGTGAAAATGAATTTGCCAAAAAATTAAATGGTGTCTCTTACCTAGATATCTTAAAAGAAGGTGGCGGTATTTTAAGTACTGTACGCTCAACAAAGAGTGCTTCTTTTGACACGCTTTATAATAAATCAAGTCATTTATTAGATGAAATGTTAATCCATGGTGTGACAACAGTCGAAGCAAAAAGTGGATATGGTCTTGATTGGGAAACAGAAAAAAGACAAATGGAAGTAGTCAAAGAACTCAACCACACACACCCTATTGATTTAGTATCTACTTTTATGGCTGCACATGCTATTCCAGAAGAATTTAATGGTGATGGTGATGCATTTATTGACCAAATCATCAGTGAGATGTTACCAAAAGTAAAAGAAGAGAAATTAGCTGATTTTTGTGATATCTTCTGTGAAACTGGTGTATTTACAGCAGAACAATCACGTAAATTGCTACAAGCTGCAAAAGATTTAGACTTTAAATTACGAATTCATGCTGATGAAATTGATTCAATCGGTGGCGTAGACGTTGCAGCTGAACTTGAAACAGTGAGTGCGGAACATTTAATGGCTGCTACTGATGAAGGGATTAAAAAAATGAGTGAATCAGGTGTTATTGGTAACTTATTACCAGGAACAACATTCAGTTTAATGGCGGATACTTACGCCCCAGCTAAAAAAATGTTAGATGCTGGTATGGCAATTACATTGTCTACTGACTCAAACCCTGGAAGCTGTCCAACAGCAAACATTCAATTTATTATGCAACTTGGTTGTTTCAAAATGCATTTAACACCAATACAAGTATTTAATGCTGTGACAATCAATGCTGCTTACTCAGTTGGTTTAGGGGAATCAATCGGAAGTTTCACAGAAGGAAAACGTGCTGACATTGCCGTATTTGATGCTCCAAATATTGATTATCCATTGTATTTCTTTGCAACAAACTTAGTCAAAGATGTTTATAAAAATGGAGAATTGGTTTCAAAAAATCGTCAACTTGTATAAGTCTTATTTTTACCTGTCATGTGAAAATGAGTTTATAAAAAGCCACCTAGCAAATCGCTAAGTGGCTTTTCTATTTATTTAAAATTCAAAATCATCAAATTTTCCAATTGTGTGGACATTTTCTGAGATACTAACAAAGGCCTCGTTATCCGCTTCTTTGATTGCTTCTTCCAATAGTGGCATTTCATAGCGCGTAATAACCGTCAAAAGAACTACTTTTTCACGATGATCATACGCCCCTTCTGCTTCATTTAAAATTGTCACACCTCTAAGCAAACGAACTTTGAGTTCTGCAATCACTTTTTCAGGTTGTCTAGTAATAATTAATGCTTGCATTTTTTGTTGTTTGGTAAAAATAAAATCTGTTACTTTACCACTTACAATGATAGATAGCAAACTATAAAATGCATATGGAAAACCAAATAAGTAACCTGCTGCTAACACAATAAGTCCATTAATAATCATTGAAATAGAGCCTATACTACGACCAGTTTTACGTCGAATAGCAATGATTCCAATATCCAATCCACCTGTAGCAATACCATTTTTTAGTGCTAACCCTAAGGAACTACCACCTATTGCCCCACCAAACAGTGCACAGATAATTGGGTCTTTTGTCAAAACAATTTCAGGTACAATACTGATAGCAATAGAAGCTGCTGTAACACTTAATAAAGTAAAAATAACAATTTCTTTATTCATTTTTTTCCAACCATATAATAAAAAAGGTAAGTTCAATAAATAATAAATGACAGAGATAGATAAACTTATACCAAACCATTTTTCAACAACCGTATTTATAATCTGTGAAAATCCAGTAATTCCTCCAGTATAAATAGAGGCCGGGTGCCAAAACATATTAAGTGCAATCGCATATAACAATGCATACAAGAAAATAACCGTTAGTTTACGCGTATAATCAGCAATAGAGTTGGAGTCTTTGTTAAACTGTTTCATGATAAGCCTCCTCCAAAACCTCTTTTATTCTCCTATAATGTCGTGATAAACATCTGTAAAAGAAGTATAGATATCAGCTAAAGGAACGGTTGATTCCTCACCTGTCACCATATTTTTAACTCGAACATTTTTCTCTGCCAACTCAGACTCACCGATGACTAAGACCATTCTGGCATTTAATTTATCTGCCGATTTAAATTGTGCTTTAGCTTTACGATTTAAAAAATCACGTTCACAAACAAATCCAGCTTGTCTAGCTGCTTGTGCTAATTTTAAACTTTCACAATTGGTTTCTTCACCTAAACCAACTACATACACATCGACATTTGTCGCAGCAGGAATTTCTACCCCTTCTGCTTCCATTGTGATTAACACACGTTCAATTCCCATACCAAAACCAAAACCTGAATCATGACTATCTGGTCCATTAAACTCTGAAACCAATCCATCATATCGTCCACCAGCACAAATTGTGGTAATCGCTCCATTAAATCCTGGGGCATTACTCATAATTTCGAATACTGTGTGATTGTAGTAATCAAGACCTCGAACCATTCTATGATCGACTACATACTCAACACCCATTGCATCAAGCAACGTTTTCACTTCAGTAAAGAAGGCATTTGACTCTTCATCTAGATAATCTAAAATTGACGGTGCATTTTTGACAATTTCTTTGTCTTTTTTATCTTTACTATCTAATACACGTAATGGATTAGTATGTAAACGACGTTTTGAATCATCACTTAGTTGATCGCTTAATGGTTCTAAATAATCAATTAACGCTTGACGATAAACCATACGATTTTCTCGTGTTCCTAATGAATTAATCACAAGTTGTGTGTGCGTTACACCCAAACGTTTAAAGAAATCTAGTGCGACTAAAATCCCTTCAACATCAGTTGCAGGATTGCTACTCCCTAATACTTCAATCCCCATTTGATTAAATTGACGCAAACGTCCAGCTTGTGGGCGTTCATAACGAAACATTGGTCCAATATAAAATGCTTTAAATGGGTTTTGATGTTCTGGTCCAAATAATTTATGTTCGACATACGAACGAACTAATGGTGCTGTTCCTTCAGGACGTAAGGTGATGTGTCGATCACCTTTATCTTTAAAATCATACATCTCTTTTGTTACAATATCTGTTGATTCACCCACACCACGCATTATGACTTCAATATGTTCAAACATTGGCGTTCTGACTTCATGAAAGTCATATTTTTTTAATACATCACGAGCAGTTGATTCAACAAACTGCCATTTTTCTGATTCACCTGGTAAAATATCGTTGGTTCCTTTTGGTTTCTGATATTTCATCGTCATACACCATCCTTTTCTCATTATATTCATACTACATAAAATTGAGTCGATACTCAATAGTTATCAAAACTTATTTATAAATAAAGCTCTGAATCTTAAACAATTCAGAGCTAAAATATTTATAATATAATTATTTTGCAAAATCAAATTCAATTTCTAAATCAACCACTTCTTCAACAGCTTTTAATAATTCTCCGTTGATTAAAACATCTGTTGCTTTTTCTAACTCATCATACATTTCAATGTCTTTATCTAAGTCAATAAATTTCACATATTTTCTAAAGACATCATAAGCAACTTGAGTTCCTTTACCTAATACACCGCGATCTTTGATGAAGTCAATAGCTTGACATGCTGCCATCATTTCAGTTGCGACGATACGACGAGAATTTTTAGTAATGTCTCTAGCAGTTCTTGCAGCTGTTGTTCCCATACTCACAAAATCTTCTTGGTTTTCACAAGATGTAATTGAATCCACACTTGCTGGATGTGATAAGATTTTGTTTTCTGATGCTAATGAAGCAGCTGCATACTGTGTAATCATGAATCCTGAGTTAACGCCAGGATATTTCACTAAGAATGAAGGCAAGCCACTTAAGTTAGTATTTACTAAACGTTCCACACGACGTTCTGATACATTACCAATTTCAGCAGATCCAATTCCTAAATAATCAAAAGGTTGTGCCATTGGTTCACCATGGAAGTTACCTCCAGAGATAACATCACCACTACGAGTGATGATTGGATTATCTGTTACAGAGTTAATTTCGATTTCAACTTTTTTCTTCACATAAGCCACAGTGTCTTTACTTGCTCCATGGATTTGTGGCATACAACGTAATGTATACGGATCTTGTACACGTTCAGCTGTCGCTTGAGTTGTTAAGGTACTTCCTTCAAGCATTTGACGAATATTTTTAGCAGTTGCTAATTGTCCACTTTGAGGACGAATAATATGTAATTCTTCATCAAAGGCATTTACAATCCCATTATGCACTTCTAAAGATAATGCTCCGGCAATGTCTGAAAGTTTTAATAATTCAATGGAGTCATGTGTTGCTAATGCTCCGATTGCTGTTAAAACGGTTGTACCGTTAATTAAGGCTAAACCTTCTTTTGCTTCTAAGTGAATCACTTCAACGCCTGCACGCGCCATTGCTTCTTTACCTTCTAGTAATTCACCGTCATAATAAGCACGACCCAATCCTAACATTGGCAATACCATATGAGATAATGGAGCTAAGTCCCCTGAAGCTCCTAAAGATCCTTTTTCTGGAATATGTGGTACAACGCCATTATTTAACATAGCCATTAAGGTTTCAATGGTACTTAAACGAATACCTGAATAGCCTTTTAATAAAGAGTTAATACGAATTAACATAATCGCACGAACTTCATCTTCTCCTAATGGATCACCAAAACCACTTGAGTGAGTACGAATTAAGTTTTCTTGTAATTGTCTAGTTTCTTCTTGTGGAATACTTACTTTAACAAGGGAACCAAATCCTGTATTGACACCATATGTTACTTTTTTACTCGCTACAATATCATCAATAATTTTTCTTGATGCATTTACCGCTTCAATTGCTTCTTGTGATAACGTGATTTTAGCCCCTTTTCTAGCTACTTCTACCACTTGTTCCAATGTTAAATCGTTACCTGTTAATGTAATTACTTCAGTCATTATTACTTCCTCCTAAACTCATTTTCAACTTAATAACTCACTTTAGTCACTTAATACCTTTTAATTACTTATTATTCACTCGCTTTTTTACCATTTAATACAAAATAGAATATTGCAGCAATCACAATACCAATACCACCAGCAATTAAACTCTTACTATTGGCACCCATTGCAAGCATCCACACACTAACTGCGACAGCTAATAGTGGAATAACTGGGCCAAATGGTAGTCTAAAGGCTGTTTCAACGCCAGGATTTTTCTTACGTAAGAAAATAACGGCAATCGCTGTTGGGATATATTGAATAAATCTAAATACAACGCTCAATTCTGCTAATTGTTCGAAACTTCCACTTAATAATAGTAAACAAGTTAATACACAAGAGATAATAATTGCTACATAAGGTGCATCTTTTTTATTTTTCTTAGAAACAATTTTTGGTAATAATCCTTCATCAGAAATACTTGCACCATAACGAGGAATCATCATTGAGTCCCCAACATTTAAGCCAAGAATTGAAATGAGTGCACCGATGGAAATAATCCATCTACCAGCAGGTCCTATCATCATAGCAAATGCATCTTGTACAGGTGCATTTGTTTCTAAAATACCTACACCAAGCATGGCAATTGTTCCGGCAATAATCATAAAGTAAAGGATTGATACAATACTAATTGATCCAATAATTGCTTTTGGAACATTTTTCTTCGCATTTCTCATCTCACCAGCGACAACTGGTAAAGCTTCAAATCCGATAAATGCATAGAATACTGTCATTGAGGTTCCTGCCATCGCTTTTGATATTGTCATACCTTCTTTAAGTTGTAGGAATGGCGTAAAGTTACCAGCGTCAAATCCATTTTTAATAAAAAATATACTCATGAATGTGAAAGCAATAATAGGAATCAATTTTGCGATTGTGATACTTATGGTAAAAATTTTGGATGTTTTAAGTCCTGTACTATTAATAATAGATAATAATATCACTAAAATAACACTAATCGCTTTGTTATGTCCTTCCAAAGCAGGAATTGTTACTATCAATAGTTTAGCAAATCCTGCAGCCATTGCTGACCATGCAATAATCGTTACAAACCATCCTAATAATCCAACAACAAACCCAACTAAATCACCAAAAGCTGATTTAGAATATTGGAACGCACCACCATTTTTGTCAAAATAACATGCCACTTCAGCAAAACATACTGCCAAAAGTAACACCAACACCGCATCAAATACCATGGCTAATAGAGAAGCTGGTCCTAAATCTCGATAAATTGTTTGTGGTAATAAGAAAATACCTGAACCAACTACTGCATTAATACCGTAAAGCGTTGCACCACCTAAACTAAATTTTGAACTCTCTGAGTCTATTTCGGTTAATTTAATCCCATCAACCGGTGTTTTTGTTTCGGTAATCATAAGGGGCCCCTTTCCGATCATCTGATCGTTAACATAATTTGTTCATTTTTAATATTTAAAAATGCTTCCTATCCAAATTATTTTTATTAGAGCGACTTTTCATTTTTCCAAACAACAACTTCGACAACTGCTGGTGATTGTTGTGGTTGATGAGATTCTATACTAATCATCGAAATCGTACGACCCTCTTCTACCATGACACAATCTCCGGCTTCCAACTTGGCAACATGTTTTTCTTCTTGGTCTATATACGTCATGACTCCATCAACTAACATATAGTAAAAGTATCGAACACAAGGTAATAACTGTCTATCACGAATACTTGAAACAGCAGACATTTCACTAGTGTAGGTTGGTTTAAAGATAACGTTAAAGTCTTGACATTTTCCTACACTATTTGTTTTATCTGCTCCATCAAACGCATCAACTTCAAACGGTTTCATTTTTTTATTAACAGTAAACGATTCTGATTCATGTGTTAGTTCTAATGGATGATTCAATGACATCAACAAACGCTTATAGCCAGGTAACGCTGAAAATGTACTTTCTTCGATTTCTACTGAAGCCGTAGAAATGCGGTAGTCAAATTTTCCAGGCTCATACTTACCCGTTGGTGGGTAGAGAAACACTTGGGTCGTTTCTCCCCCACTCCAACGAGATGTTTGATGATCATTCTTTTTAAATAAATGATACGACATATTTTTTCCTCTACCTTTTAGAACAATCCGGTAATGTTACCTTCTTCATCAATATCAATTCTTTCAGATGCAGGTGATTTTGGTAGTCCTGGCATTGTCATAACTGCGCCAGTTAACGCTACAATAAATCCTGCTCCAGCTGATACTTTAAGATTTTTAATCGTAATGGTGAAATCTTTTGGTGCGCCAACAAGTGTCGCATCATCAGAGAATGAATATTGTGTTTTTGCCATACAAATTGGCAATTTATCATAGCCTAATTCTTCTAATTGTTTTAATTGTTTTTTAGCTGGTCCAGTTAATTCAATTCCTTTACCACCGTAAACTTTTTGCACAATCTTAGTTAATTTTTCTTCGATTGAGTCTTCTAAGTCATATACATAGCTGAAACTATTATCTTGCTCTGCTAATTCCATAACTTTTTCAGCTAACTCAATACCACCTTCGCCACCATTAGCCCAAACGTCAGATAAGACCACTTCAACACCACGTTCTTTACATGCTTTTTCAACTGCTTCGATTTCAGCATCTGTATCTAATGGGAATTTGTTAATTGCGACAACAACAGGTAATCCATAAACCTCTTGAATGTTTTCAATATGTTTATCTAAGTTAGTTAATCCTTTAACAACGGCTTCTACGTTTTCTGGTTCTAATTCTTTCTTAGGAACACCACCATGCATTTTTAGTGCGCGAATTGTTGCCACTAACACAACGGCATCAGGTTTGATATTTCCTAAACGACATTTAATGTCGATGAATTTTTCAGCACCTAAGTCTGCACCAAATCCAGCTTCTGTAATCGCGTAATCTGCATATTTCATTGCCATTTTTGTTGCGATAATACTGTTACAGCCATGTGCAATATTGGCAAATGGTCCACCATGAATAATTGCTGGTGTGTGTTCTAATGTTTGAACTAAGTTTGGATGAATCGCATCTTTAAGTAACGCTGCCATTGCGCCTTCTGCTTTCAAATCGCCAGCAGTAACTGGTTTTCCTTCAAAATTATATGCTACTACCATGTTTTTAAGTTTTTCTTTTAAGTCATCAATATCATTTGATAAACATAACACAGCCATAATTTCTGATGCTACAGTAATGTCATAACCATCTTCTCTCGGAACACCATTGACGCGTCCTTGTAATCCATTCACAATATGACGTAATTGACGGTCATTCATGTCAACAACACGTTTCCATGTAATGTTACGGCTATCAATACCTAACGCATTACCATGATGAATATGGTTATCAATCAAAGCAGCTAATAAGTTATTTGCTGCACCAATTGCATGGAAGTCACCTGTAAAATGTAAGTTAATATCTTCCATAGGGACAACTTGAGCATGTCCACCACCTGCTGCCCCACCTTTAACACCAAATACTGGTCCTAATGATGGTTCACGTAAAGCGATCATTGCCTTTTTACCTAATTTAGTAAAGGCATCAGCTAACCCAACAGATGTGGTTGTTTTTCCTTCTCCAGCTGGAGTTGGTGTAATAGCTGTGACTAAAATTAATTTACCGTCTTTTTCATTTTCTAGCCTAGTTAATTCACGAGCATCTAATTTCGCTTTATAATTACCATAAAGTGTTAAATCCTCTTCTTTTAATCCTAATGGAGCCGCTACCTCTTTAATTGATTTCATTTCAACTGAATTTGCGATTTCGATATCTGATAAATGTGTCATAACTTTTTATTCAACCCTTCCATTTAATTAATTAACATCTTTTTTAAACGACTTTTAATGTTTCCTCATAAATTTCATCTGCTAATAAACAACCCTTAGCTAATAATGCTTCACCGTCTTGTCGATAAGACGCAACAAATTCTTCATTCTTAATACCTGATAAATTAATTAAAACATTCAGCCATGCGCCTTGAATTCCAGCTTTTAAGCTAAGTGCGGCAACACCTAAGTCACTTGCTGCATTAGTATTTGATTTTCCAATAGCACGTTTTGTCACTTCAAGTGCTTCTAACATTAATTTCATCATATCTAGTGGTGATTTAGCTGCTCCTTCTAAAGCTGATTGCATAGCCGCACGTCTAGCTGCTTTTTCATCATCTGTGTCTTTTGGCATACTAAACACTGCTGAAACTGCGTTAAATGCTTCTGTATCTTTATCTATTGCTTCAAGTAAATTCTTTTGGAGTTGTTTTGTTTCATCGAACACTAATTTAATTTCATCTTCGTATTCAGCATATTTCTTTTTACCGATTGTTAATTCACAAACCATTTTTGTTAAAGAAATTCCCATTGTTGCAGATAATGCCGCTGCTGATCCTCCACCAGGAGCGGGAGCATCTGATCCCAATGTTTCAATAAATTCACTTACCGTTAATTCGACTAATTTCATCTTTAGCAGCTCCTTAGTTTAATAAATGATTTTCTAATACTTGTTTACCGTAATCAAAGTCTTCTACTTGTAAGTAGTATTCCGCACAATCAATCAATGCTTTTGCTGGTGTTAAACCAATGATTTCACTACCAATAATATTTACACCATAACGTTTTGCTTCAAAACGGATTGTTTCAAATGTACGATAAAGTGGTGTTCCTTCAAAGTTAACCATGTTCATAGAAACTTGGGCGATATTTCTATCTTCTAGCATTACGCCGATACCTTTACAATATTTAAATCCGCCACCTGATGCACGAATGATACGAGCAATTTTGTTAGCAATGTCAATGTTATCAGTATCTAAATTCACATTAAAGGCTACTAATGGCATTCTTGCTCCAACTGCTGTAATTCCTGCTGTAGGATGGATAGCTCTTTCACCAAAGTCTGGAGCCCATTCTTCTTCTTTTAATTTTTCTGGCATGCCTTCAAATTGTCCTTTACGAACTTTTGCCAAGTTTTTACGAGTTGGTGCAGATGCTGATTCTTCATATAAGAAAATTGGAATATCTAATTCATCGTTGATACGTTTTGCTACTTTTTTTGAAATGTCGACACATTCTTCTAACGTTACATCTTTAATCGGAATAAACGGAACAACGTCTGTTGCACCCATTCTAGGATGTTCTCCTGTATGTTTTGTCATATCTATATTTTCACTTGCATATTTTACTAATTGAAAAGCAACTTCTTGAATACCATCTTCATCCCCAACTAGTGTAAACACACTTCGGTTATGACTTTTATCTGAAGAGTGATCTAATAAAGTAACCCCGCCAACACTTTTTGCCACTGAAACTAACCCATTAATGACTTCTTCATTTTTACCTTCACTAAAATTTGGGACACATTCAATAATTTTTGCCATTATAAACAACATCCTTTCAATTTATGGTTTGATACACGTAAAAACTATGTACAAATACTATAACCTACTTTTACAATAAAAAGTAAGAATTTACATTTTTCACTCCCTTACTTTTATTAAAATAAAGCACAACTTTTTGGGTAGCGCTTTCAATCGACACCCAAAGAATAGCACCCTTTAAATAACAAGTCAATAACACTTTTATATAAAAAGACAACTTGTGAAACAATTAGTAATAGTCATTTTTTGTACAATTTTTTAATTTTATTTGCTAACAAAAACCAAGTTAAAAAAATCGTTTTTTCTAGTCTTAATCTTTTGACCTTTTTTTGACAATTTTGCCGTTGAATAAGATGAAGAGTTAAATTAACATTGTCATATCAACATTTATTATATAGTAAAGCTAGTTTATCAATAGAATTTTTTTATCATATTAACCATTTAAAAATCTTATCAAAAATAAAATGATTTTTTATTCTAGTTTTACTCATTAAAATTTCATCGTGTTTAAAAAAGGATTTTGACGATTATTAGATAAAAAAATTGTGTTAAAAAAATAATTAAATAACAAAAAAATATTTTTAGAGGTGGTAAAAATGGCGATATATTTACTAGCAGATTTTGGAAGTACCTACACTAAATTGACTGCGATTGATGATGTGAAACAAGACATTATTGCAACTAGCAAAGCCTATACAACAGTTAAAACAAATGTATTAGATGGATACAACCAAGCCTATAACGATTTGTTTTCTGGTGTTAACAAACCTCATATAGATAAAGTATTAGCTTGTTCCTCAGCTAAGGGAGGGTTTAAAATGATCGCTATCGGTTTATCTCCTACTTTAACCGCAGAAGCTGCTAAACGAGCGGCTTTAGGTGCTGGTACTAGAGTGTTAAAAGTCTACAGTTATGGATTAAAGCCTCATGATATAGAAGAAATAGAACAACTTCAACCAGACGTTATCCTTTTAAGTGGGGGAACAAATGGAGGAAATGAAAAAAATATTTTAAAAGACGCTAAATTATTAACCGAACTTTCATTAGACATACCTATCTTAGTAGCCGGAAATGAAGAAACTTATCCGGAATTAAAAGCGATTTTCAAACAATTTTGTGTTAATTTCTATTTAACAGAAAATGTAATGCCGCAAATCAATCAACTAAATGCTGGACCAACTAGACAAATATTACGCCAAATATTCATTCATAATATCGTGAAAGCAAAAGGAATGGGTGACATACAAGCTACATTATCTAACGACATTATTCCTACCCCCTCCTCTGTTTTATATGCTGCAGAGCTTTTATCAAAAGGAACAAAAAAAAATAAAGGTTTTGGAAATATCCTTATTGTTGATGTAGGTGGAGCCACGACGGATATCCACTCCATTGGTAGCGGCAAAAAACAACAAACAAACGTCCAATTTGATGGATTAGAAGAACCCTTTAGTAAGAGAACTGTCGAAGGAGATTTAGGAATGCGTTACTCTGCTACTAGTTTATTAGAAAGTACCTCTTATCAGTCATTTGCTACTTATACTTCTTTTGATGAGGAAACGATTAAAGAAAAATGTCATTTTAGAAGTCAACATCCTGAATACATTGCTGATACTATAGAAGAAAAAATCATAGATAATACTATTGCAAAAATCGCTATTAAAACAGCGATTAGTCGCCATGCTGGCTACTATGTAAAAGAGCAAACACCTTCTCGTAAGATTTATCATCAATATGGCAAGGATTTACGGCTCTTCACGACAATTATTGGTACAGGTGGAATTCTTGTTCACAATGATCACCCTGAGGATGTTTTATCAGCTGCTCTTTCACCAACTAATAAGACTCTCTTAACACCTGAACAAAGTTCTTTATACTTAGATAAAGCATATATACTTTCAGCAATAGGGTTATTATCAACAGTGGATAAAGATTTAGCTTTTAACATTGCGATGAAATATCTTACTAAATTAAACTAAAAAAATCCTCCGAGAATAGCTTCTCGGGGGATTCTCATTTTCTTTTTAGAAGTAATTAGTGATAAACGCAACTGTTTCTACATCTAATCCTAATCCTTCAAAATCTTTTTCAAACTGTTCTAATTCTTTTGCTTCATACTTATCATATTTATCAACATCATGCAATAGACGTTTAATCTCATGTAATGCTCTACGTTGAACATACCATTTTTTAATTTCACGTTTTTTATCAGGAGTATCTTCTAAACTAACTTCTTCATCTAAGTATTTGTCTAATTTTTCCATTACTTTAGCAATATCATCTAATACTTTTTCTTCTTTCTTATCATAGTTTGTCATATAAATCTCCTCCTAAAATAGCACATTTATTATTACATGGTTAGTCTACTACTATTTAGTCAAAATTGAAAATGATAACCTATAAAAAACGGCTATCTATTCACATTTAATTAAAAATCAAAATATGATGTTGGGTTTAAATAATGTTTCCACATATCTGTACTTATCCCAAAATGTAAATGACTTCCTGTTGAATTTCCAGTGCTACCAACTAATCCAACAATATTGCCACTTGTTACTTTTTCTCCAAGAGACACACTAATTGAATTTAAATGGAAATAATTTGTGTATAAATCATTTAAATGTTTGATAATCACATAATTTCCTGCAGACGGATCAAATCCTGTTCCAACAACCACACCATCACTAGAAGCAAGTACAGGTGTATTAGCAGCAATAGCTAAATCGATTCCATCATGATGTTCACTTCCCCTTTGTCCAAATGGGCTTGAAATAATGTATTTTTCATCCAATGGTAATGTAAAGATGGCTTTTTTCTTTGATTCTGGATTCATAATTTCATAAGTATCTACTTGTTTATTATGTTTTGTTACACGCTTACCTTTTTTCACTGCTTGATCAAAATAAGTTAAATCATATGTTTCAATTAAAGAATTTAATTTTTCATCATAACGTGTATCTGTCGCATATTTTCCTGTTAAAAAAGCAGTTGCTTCTTTATATGACTTAGCTTCCTTTTTACTGACTCCTTTATAAAAGTTTTCATTAGATGCTAGTCCTGACTTCATTAATTTTGCATAATCTTCAAGAGATTCTTTTGTTGAAGGGTATTTTCTAAATTTTGCTTGAATACCATATAATTGACCAGAACCATTATCTTCTAATGTATAAAAAGAAGCTGATTCACCCTTATATTCGCCTTTTATGCCAAATAAATTATAATTTGGATAAGCTGATAAAGAGCTTTGACCACTTCCAGATTCTAAAATAGCTTGTGCAATCATGACTGAAGCATATAAGTCATATTCTTGACCAATTTTTCTAGCATATTCACCTATCTCATTAATGAACTCTTGTGTTGTTTTTGTGACTGAAAAATGAATTGGTGAATTTTCTTTATTACTAGTTATTTGACTGGCATCACTAAAATAAGTAGCTTCTGACTGAGCAGGATAACTAACAACTGGTTTTTGCTCTGGTTTTTGTTCCGGTTTTTGTTCCGGTTTTTGTTCCGGCTTTTGTTCTGGTTTTTGTTCTGGTTTTTGTTCTGGTTTTTGTTCTGGTTTTTGTTCTGGTTTTTGTTCCGGCTTTTGTTCTGGTTTTTGTTCCGGCTTTTGTTCTGGTTTTTGTTCCGGTTTTTCTTCTGGCTTTTGTTCTGGTTTTTGTTCCGGCTTTTGTTCTGGCTTTTGTTCTGGTTTTTGTTCCGGTTTTTCTTCTGGTTTTTCTTCTGGTTTTTCTTCTGTCGCCTGGGTGTCATTAGGTATATTTTCACTTATGCCATTTGTTTCATTTTCAGAAACTCTCTCTACTGATTGGTCTATTTCTTCAATAGATTTTAGTTGTGATACATTACTATCTGTTTGAGTTGATACATCTACTGCATCTGATAAGATCCCAACAGATAAACTTTGACATATTAATGTCGATACAAGCAAGTATGGTGCAATTTTTTTCATTTTTCGTTCCCCTTAATAATTTATTTTTATTGGTACTACATTTAAGTTACTACTAAGATAATAGCTTTGATTGTATTATCATTTATTTATTTAAAAAAAACAAGTTAATAACACTAAAAGCATCATTATTACAATAAAAAAGCTACTAAGTGACATGCATCACTTTAGTAGCTTTTTTAATGAATAATTTACTATAGTGGTATCATCATCCACACAGCTGCAGCTAACGCGCCACCCACTAATGGCCCTACAACTGGTACCCAAGAATATGACCAATCAGACTCACCTTTATTTTTGATTGGCAACATTTGATGTGCAATACGTGGACCCAAATCACGAGCTGGATTAATTGCATATCCTGTCGGACCTCCTAGAGACAGGCCAAGTGATAAAATTAATATTCCAACAACAACTGGATTGAATCCATCTGCAAATGTATTTTGTCCAAATGCTAACAAACCAAACACTAAAACAAATGTTCCAATTGCTTCAGTCACAACATTTGATGTATAATTACGAATCGCTGGTCCTGTTGCAAATGTTCCAAGAATAGCTGCTTCATCTTTTGTTGCTTCAAAATGTGGTAAATAAGTAATCCAAACTAAAATTGCTCCTACTATACCACCTAAAACTTGTGCGATAAAGAATGGTGCCACTAAATTCCAAGAAAAATCACCTACTATTGCTAATCCTAATGTCACAGCGGGATTTAAATGAGCCGGTCCCATAAATCCAGAAATATAAACTGCGATCGTTACAGCTGCTCCCCATCCTAATGTTACAGCTACCCATCCAGCTCCTTGAGCTTTACTCTTATTTAAACTAACAGCAGCTACTACACCATCACCAAGTAATACCAAAATCAATGTTCCTAAAAACTCACTAAAAATTTGTAAACTCGTTGCGTCCATTATATTTAACTCACCCTTCTATTTTCAAGTCTGATAAAAATGATTCTGACATTGCATTATCTAATTCTTTTGTATAATTGCTCACTTCTTCTTGTGTCCACTCAAAATATTGAGACATAGCATTTATAATAGCCTCTTTTATCTTCTCTAATCGATCACGTTTAAATAATAAATAATTTGTACGTCTTAACACATAATCAACTGGCGTTAATGTCATCTCTTCTTCAAGCGCATACATTAAACTCATCGATTCTGCTTTTGTTAATCCCATAAAATCAACTTTATCATATGACAAGACTTTATTTATATTTGCTCCATAAAGATTAGCTAAATCACTAGCTTCTTCTTTACTCAAGCCTTGTTCTATAGCTAATTTTGTAAATACTTCAGTCATTTCTTCGACTTTTGTTGGATCAAATTCTCCACCTGAGACAGGATAACTCTTAGAGTCAACCAAATGATACTCTCTACCAAAGTTTTCTTTTAAAATTGAAGCAATCAAATTTAATGCTCCTTCTGCCATCAAGCGATAATCGGTAATCTTTCCACCTGCTAATGTCACTAATCCATCTTTTGTCACATCTAAGCTACTTCCACGTGACACAGAAGAAGCAGATACCTCTTTTTCACCACTACTTGTCTTAGCTTTTTTGATGGTCTGTTCAATGGATTCTTTTGACCCTATCCCTGCTTCAAAATCTTTTACAGATCGAATGACTAACTCTAAACTTTCATCTGACAACGATGCTTTTGATCCACCATTATAATCTGAACCAGCATTTCCAGATAAAAGCGGTCTCAATCCTGCCCAACTTGCTTCAATATCTTCTAGTGTAATATCTCGTTTAGGGAAACGATTATTAACAACTTTTAACAAATAATCAACATCTTCTTGTGTCACTGTTGGGTGCATCAAATCTCCTGTATAATCGGTATCTGTTGTGCCGAAATACGTTTTATTCTCTCTTGGTATGACAAAGACCATTCGACCATCAGATAATCCTGTATCAAAATAGACTGGTTGTGTCACAGGTAACTTATCATAATCAACCACTAAATGAACCCCTTTAGTTGGTCTCATTTGGTTTGTCACAGTCTGATCTTTTGATAGTCCACGAATAGTATCACTCCATGGTCCAGTTGTATTTACCACAATATTTGCGTGAATTTCATACGTTTCACCTGTTAACACATCTTCTACATGGACACCTGATATTTTATGATGATTATCATAAATCAATCCTATCACTTTCGTTTTGCTTAATAAATGAGCTCCATCTTCATGTGCTTTTTTAATATTTTCTATCACTAATCTGGCATCATTATTTTTAAAGTCAAGATAAATGCCACCACCAAGAAGTTTGTCTTGATTTAAATGAGGGCTAACTTCCAATACTTCTTCTTTTGTTAGTACACGATTTTCATATTTTGTTCCGGTAACGTGTGCTAAATTATCATATAAATCCATTGCTACTTTTAAAGAAAATAGAGAAAATGTATTGTTTGGTTCATCATAGATTGGTAATAACATTGGATTAGGCTTTGGGATATGAGGAGCTATTTTTTGGACATTTGCCCGTTCACTCACTGTATCAGATACCACTTCAACATCAAATGTTTTAAGGTATCTGATACCTCCATGTACTAGTTTAGTCGAACGTGAAGATGTTCCTTCAGCAAAATCTTGCATCTCAACTAATGCGGTACTCATACCAGAAGCAGCGGTCTGTAAAGCCAGACCCGCTCCTGTAATACCGCCACCAATAATTAATACATCAACCGGATGATTTTTTAAATAATTAATACTTTCTTGTCTTGTTTTTAAAGAAAAACTCATTGTCATCAGTCCTTATATTATTTAATTCTCTTAAACATTTGTGTTGCTTTGACTGCTTCTTTCCATCCTTCATACAACTCAGTACGTTCTTCCTCACCCATTTTAGGAGTAAAGATCTCACCTTCTTGGGTAAATTCTCTTAATTCATCTAAGTCTTTCCAGAAGCCAACTGCTAAACCAGCTAAGTAAGCAGCACCTAATGCTGTTGTTTCAAGATTTGAAGCACGTTGAACATTTATATCCAATATATCTGCTTGGAATTGTAATAAAGAATTATTGTTTGCCGCTCCACCATCCACTTTAATTAACGGAATTTTCACACCAGCATCTTTTTGCATCGTGTCAATAACATCTTTTGATTGATATGCAATGGCTTGTAGCGTTGCTTTAACAAAATCTTCTTTTGTTGTGCCTCGTGTTAAACCAAACACTGCTCCTCTAGCATCTGGATCCCAGTATGGTGCACCTAATCCTGTAAAGGCTGGTACGACATATACACTGTTATCACTTGTTGAATCATTCGCTAATTGTTCTGATTCTGCAGATGATTCAATCATACGTAACCCATCTCTTAACCATTGAACAGCTGATCCAGCAACAAAAATACTACCTTCTAATGCATAATAAACTTTTCCATTAATACCGTAACCAATTGTTGTTAATAATTTGTTGTCGGATAATTGAGGTTTTTCACCAGTGTTCATGACGATAAATGCACCAGTTCCATAAGTGTTTTTAATTGATCCTTCTTCAAATGCTAATTGACCAAACAGTGCTGCTTGTTGGTCCCCTGCCATACCAGCGATTGGCACTTCACTACCATAGAAGTGGAAACTTTGAGTATAACCGTAAATTTCTGAGTTACTTTTTACTTCTGGTAATAATGATTTTGGAATGTTTAATAATTCTAAGATTTCGTCATCCCACTCTAAGTCATGAATGTTATACATCATTGTTCTAGCAGCATTTGAGTAATCTGTTACGTGAGTTGCTCCGTTTGTTAACTTCCATAATAACCATGTATCAATTGTTCCAAAAGCTAATTCACCTTTTTCTGCACGTTCTTGAGCACCATCTACATGATCTAAAATCCAACGAACTTTTGTAGCTGAGAAGTAAGCATCAACGACTAAACCAGTTTTTTTATGAATCATATCTGCGTAACCGTCTTCATTTAATTTTTCAGCTAATGGTGCAGATTGTCTTGATTGCCATACAACGGCATTATATATTGGTTTACCTGTTTTTCTATCCCAAATGACTGTTGTTTCACGTTGATTTGTAATACCTATACCTTTAATTTGCGTTGGACGAACGCCTGACTCGATTAACGCACCGGCAATAACGGACTGTACTGAATTCCAAATCTCATTTGCATTGTGTTCTACCCAACCAGATTCAGGAAAAATTTGAGTAAATTCTTTTTGAGAACTACCTACGCTATTTCCTGCTTTATCAAAAATAATTGCTCTAGAACTTGTTGTTCCTTGGTCTATCGCCATAATATAAGATTTTTCTGTCATTGATAATTCCTCCCAAACACTTAAGATAGCGTTTTCTTTTTGATAAATTCATTCTACCTTTTTTTTGATAATACAAACAGTCAATAATTATTTAATTTTAAAAATTATTGACTGTTTCAAGTTATCTCTATACCAAACATGAGTTATACCAATTATAATTGAATTTTTTTAACAGTCATATCTTTTTTCATTTTACGAGTTGATATGTTCCTAATGAGTTGTATAATATGAGCCATATCATAGCTTGTCCCTAATTCTGAAAGTAAATATACTTCAGTATTGATATGCGTCAATGGTTTGTTAGTAATAACTAAATCAAAAGATTGATTATCTTTATATTTACTACAACTAACTCCATTTAAACAATTAATTTTTTTTATTAATCGTGTAGTGGACACTTCCTGGTAAACATCCTCTAATAGTAATTTCACACCTATTTTAACATTTTTATTAATCTGACTATCGATTAAAGCTATGACATGTAAATATTGTAATTTAGAATAAGCAATCAGCTGAGCATTGTTCTCGCTTGAAAACCCAACATAGTCACCTTCAACTGAGTCGAATAAGTTCTCAACTAAAGGATAAATAACATGTCCTGACCATTCTTTCTCCGTTTCTAAAATATACTCTCTAGATAAAGATTCAATCATTCCATAAAAAAAGTATAATCTTGAATGAATACGAGATAAATAGTAATTAATTTGACTTTCTAATTGGTGAGATAATTTAAGTGGTGCATAATATAATATCAAAGATTCTAAAATATACGTATCAACTAATCCCACAGGTGTAAATTTTGATCTAATAATGGCATACTGATGGTAGTCTTGCTGAGATAGTACTTGAAAACTCATAAGAAAACTAAAATGAATCATAGCTTCTTCTTCATCTACCTCAACAGCATAATGTCCCAACAGACGTAATACAATCGATTTTAGCTCTAAAAACAAATAATCTTGTTCATAAGGAATCATTTTTTCTTTTAATTCTGTGTAAATAGGTGACATAAAACTAATTCTTTTTTTGGAGATAAGTAGCCACAAATTGATTCGTTTCATGTTTTCTTCTGAAAAAGAGACACCCAATCCCCTCTGAATTGCCTGAATTAATGATTGTTGCTTGAAGGGAATATCTTTTTGTGCGTAATTATCTAAATACCAATAAAAACAATAGTAAAAATATCGTATCTGACTTTCTTCTCCAATCAACTTTCCTTGCCAAATAGTTAATCTAAATTCTTTTAATAAGATATTTAATTCTTTTATTTTTCTAAAAAGAGTGGACTCACTAATACCAATGCGTGTTGTTAAGGCTGCTGTTGAGTAATCAAAGTGATGATATAAATAATTCATAATTTGATACTTGATTGACTGTTTATATAAGTTAAGTTCAATCATTTCTAATGAAAAACTTGGAGCTAACTCTAAAGACACCAAGTATCCATCATAAGTTAAGGTTGCTAGTCCTTTGTATTCATCATTAATCCAAACTAAATCAGCGATGTATGTTTCAAGAGATGATTTTGTAATATCAAGTTCTTTTGCTAATGTACTGATTTGTGACATGCTATCCTTTAATAGCAAATGCTTTAACAACATTAACTGCTTTGCCTCTTTTTTTTCAAGTAGATCCTCAAATTTCACTCAAGTCATCTCCTTTTCCAAACGCATCGCCGAAACTCAGAGATGTATTTGCAAAGACTGCATGATAAAAATGCGGTAGTTGATTTAATGTCCTAATATCTATTTTTTCTTTAATCATTAAGGCGAAGGTATTAATTTTATCTAGTACAGGCTCTTTCGAAATAAGTTGAACGCCTAACAAATGATACGTTAAGGCATTATATACTAGTTTCACTGTAACATCTTTTTTATAAATAGTTGATATAGGTAACGTCATCATGACACTTTTGACTCTCTCATCATATAAAAAAGCCTCTGACTCCATTAATCCTGTACTAGCTAAATAATAATCAAATAACTTTACACCAATCGTCTTCAACATTGGTCTGAGTATTTCTTTTTTTTCTATCATATTTTTAGCACAAGTTAAGCTTGTCTGAACAGCATTAACAATCAGAGGTGCGTACACATTAGTTTGAAAAATAAAGCTTGGCACTTGAATCAAGTCTCCTACAGCAAACACGTCTTTAACAGATGTTTCTAGATAATCATCTACGAAAATAGTATTATCGCTATTAGATTTTAATTGATTATCAAAAATAGATAACTCTGGTCTCACACTGTTAGCGCTTAACACTAGTTTCTCTTTAATGTCTATAGCATTTCCACTAGAAAAAAGAAGTATTGAGTCGTCAATTTGCTTGACAGTTTCATTAAAGTAAAACGTCAAGCCTTCAATTTTTCCTGTTGTAGTATAAAACGATTCCAAAAAATCTTTATCAAAATATTTATACAAAGGATAATCCATCGTTTCAATCACATGAACCGTTTTTCCATGATGAATTAATCCGCTTGCTAATTCCATACCAGCCTGTCCAGCCCCTATGACAACAACTTCTTGTACTTCAGTAAGAGATTTTAAAGTGATTTCCGCTGATTCTCTATCTTTATATGTTTTGATATCACTAAATTCATCAAACATCTTCGATGATTTTTGTGAAGAACCAGTTGCCAATACCAATTTATCAAATAGTTTAATGCCATTAGAAGTTTGAATCATTTTATTCGATAAATCATATGATGTCACTTCTGTAGAAGTTAACACTATGATACCACTTTTTTCAAGTTCCTCTTTTGTCATGAAATAGGCTTCATCTAAAGTATCAATTTCACCGTTTAATAACATAGATAAACCACTTGGGATGTATCCTATCTTTTCCTTTTTTTCAATTAGTAATACATCAAATGAAGGATATAATTCTTTCACTTTTATGGCACAATAAACGCCAGCAAAAGACCCTCCAACTATTGTCACATTCATTTAAACACCCCCTATTCCCGTAAAAAATCGATTGATTGACATCATCAATCGATTTTAGCAAATTTTTATCTCAATTAACAATCTTTTATTTTATGATGTCATAACTAATTCATAGGCTAATCGTTCTCTATCTATAGTTGAATCAACAAGTACTAGCCCTCTATACGCAAAATTAAATTTTTCCAATAAATTTTGCATCGTTTTGTTCATTCGATGTGTATCAATTCTAACAGATTGGTACCCTTGACTTAGTGCAATACTAATACTATTGGAAAAGAAATAAGAGGCTAGTCCTTTTCCTTGATAGTTTGAAGAAATGGCTACCCGATGTATCACAACATAATCATTAGTTTGTATCCAGTTATCTAATATGCTATAGTCTTTATCTTCTTGATTAATCATCGCCAAGTATCCTACAACATCGTTATTATAAACTAACACATAACCATAATTTTCTTCTATGTCTGAATAAATTAATGACTCATCAGGCTTACCTTCTTGCCATTGAGGACTTCCTGTTTTCCTCAATACCTCTTTTGCCTCTTCAATAATTGTCATAATTTGTGGAACATCTTCTCTTTTGGCTAATCGTGTATAAATCACTTCTTTTTCCTCCACATTCAGTTTTAAAAATTATACCATATAAACAAAAAAAGTATCCTCTCAGATACTTTTTTCGTTTATATTAATGACATAATAATTGGTAATGTTACCATACTTGTGACAGTTGTCAATGCAATATATTGTGATACTTTTGTTCCTTCACCAGCGTATTCTTCTGCCAAAATAGCATCCAGTGAACCCACTGGCATTGAAGCAAGAAGCACTAAAACACCTAAAATAATTGGATCTACGATAAAGAATTTCAATACTGGAATAAAAATAATTGGTATAATAATTGCTCGAACAAATAAAAATAACAAATTATCTTTATCTAAAAACAATTCTTTTAGTTTAACTTGAGAAAATAAACTACCATTGATAATCATTGATAAAGAAGCTGTCATAATAGACAAATCAACATTAAACGTATGAATTGGCTTTGGTAACTTAATACCTATCATAAACAATAAAAAACCAACTACAGCTGCTAAAATTGCCGGAGTTGTTAGGATACTTCTAATTCGAATTTCTCGGCTATTTGATAAAAACATAATTCCTACAGTGAATAAAAACAGACTTGTTACAGTATTGCAAACAACTAATACAATCAATCCAACTTCTCCATAAAGTTTCCCAACAATAGGAATACCAATAAATAAGATATTAGAGAAAGTTAAACTTACTACCCACAAACTTCGTAACATCTCTTTTTTCTTAAATAAAGTTGCAATTAAATACGTAATAAGTAATGTTGCCACAATCATAATAAATGTATAAATAGCCGTTTGTTTCATCATAATTAATAACTTATCACTTTTATCCACTTGAAAACTATTAATAATGGCTGCAGGTAAAGCAACTGTTGTCAGTAAATAACCAATATAAATATTGGCTCCTGGTGAATATTTCCCCCGTTTATTTAACCAGACACCGACAAACATAAAAAAAATCAATACGATTGTTTCATTGAACACAGTCATTCCCAACTTATTTTCCCCCAATTCTTGACGTTACACCCTTACTTACTAAACGTCTGAACTTATTTTATAGCTCACTTAAAACACTGTCAATGTGGACTTTATAAAGAATAGGCTTACATTCAATTATTTTTTTATTTGTGGGTTAATAAGATAGATAGAAACAAAAAGAAAAAGTTGATAAATCTAATAATGTTGTACCAACATACTATCTTTATACCTTATAACATCTCTAAATAATAATAAAAAAGACCTAGATAATTACCTAGATCTTTGTTCATATCAATGACTTATTAAGTTTTAGACTCACATAATTTAGCATAAGTGTCCTTTTAAAACTATTCTATAAATAAATCAAAACCAACTTTTTATTTTCGTTATAATTCTTTCAAATAGACTGTCTTTTTTTAATTCCTTATCAATTTTTGAAACAGTACTATCCACTTCACCATCGACTGATTTTTTAAAATTTTTGTCTTGTGTAACATCAGGTTTATTTTTTCCTTCTTCAGCCAAAACAACTTCTTTTAAATCATTATTTCCGATAACGATATTAGTCGAATTAGAGTAAGCAAATGTACCTTCTGGTGACCATTGATTAATAACGGAAATATTCTGATTTTTCATTTGATTATCCCAAATATTGACACTATCACTATAACCAACTAATATTCCAGCATAAGGATTCGAATTAGCTTTAAATTGAGCATTTGTATTATCCATACTACCTAATGGCTTTGGATTGGTTAATTTATTATTATGAACATCAACATTAGAAGCACCTACAATCATTATTTGACCATTATATGCCCCTACCCAAGCGCCATCTTGGACATTTTGGTGATTAGTATTGTTTCCATCAAAGTCATTTTCTGAAATTAAAATATTATCAATTTGAGCTTTTTGTTGGTTACCATCGTCATCTTTATCATAAAACACCTTTTCTCCCATACCATAAAGAAGTACACCAGCATCATCATTGTTCAAAAATTTATTTTTTCTTATAATGACGTCTTTCACAGCTCTAAGCGAATGATTTTTAAAATCTGCTGGTTCTATATTAATCCCTGCGGAAGGATCTGTTCCTTTTGTTTTTTCAATGACATTATTTTCAATTAATAAATTCTCAGCATTTTCAATTGATATACCTTGTCGTCTGTTATTCGAAATATGAGAATTTTTAATTTTTATATTACTATTTGATGTCTTTGATTCTTTATCTGCAAATAAATCAATTCCATCTCCCCACATATCAGAGATAGTAACATTATCTATTATAATATTGCTAGAGGATACCATTAAAATCCCCCAACCAGTTTCACCGTTATATTCAGGATTTCCACGTCTAAGTTTAGCATATTTATATATATGATCTTCTCTGTCACCTAGTATCTGCCCACCATAAATGGATACATTACTAGACTCTTTAAGATTTAGCACAGTATAACTATAAAATTCATTTGGAATAGCTTTTAAAATAGCATCATCATCCATAAGAATCGTTGTATTAGATTTAACCTTTAATCCGACTGATGTGTTAACAAAACGTTGGACATTCTCCTTTGTCGATTCAGAGTCATTAGTATTAATCATGTAAGTTCCCTTAGGAAAATAAACCACTTTTTCTTTACTACCACCAACTTCATCTAAAGCTTTTTGAATATTTTTAGTGTCGTCATCTTTTCCATTTCCTACTGCTCCAAAATCGGAGACATCAATGACATTTTTTTCTTCAACTTCAATATTATATTTTTTCATAAGATCTTTTGAACTAACTGCCTCTACTTTAATACTCATAAAAAAGAAAGTAGCTATCATACCTAACAACACAAAATATTTAGTGTATTTCATAAAAATATACTCCTTTCTGATAAAGTACACTATTACACAAGTGACATTTAAAGTCAAACATCTTATATTAAAAAAACATCCAATCAATCTCATAGTAGATTTGGATGTTTGTATTTTAATATAAAAAAGAAAATTAATTATTACAATGGTGTCATAATATTACATAACTACTTGTTTAATTGATGATACAAATTTAAAGATGCGTCTAATATACGTTTTCTAGCATTTGTATCTTGATATTTATATAATTTCTTCAATTTTCTCTCGTGTTTTTTCAACATGTGCTCTCTTTGAAAAGCCTTATCTAATTTTTTAATCATTCTTTTTCTATTTCTCACTATATCACCAGGTAAAAATCTACCTAGCTTTGCATCTTTTTTTGCTTCAACTAATTTAGTATCAAATTGATAATAGACAATTGATTTTCTTAACAAAGCAAAATCCAAAGCTGCACTTGAATAATCAGTCAATAAATAATCATTCTCTACTAACTCATTTTGCAAAATATAATTATCATAGCTAGTATCAATATATTCTGAGGTAAATAAATGTCTATATTGATTAAAATTAGGATGTAATAAAAATTTAGCTTTTATGTTATATCTTTTTAATAGTTCAATAAATTCTTCATCATTCAATAAACTTTGAAATTCTTGATAAAACTCTGTTTCCATAAATTTTTCATCACTTAATCTATTTTGTCCTTTTCTCCATGATGGAAAAATCAATAATTGCTTATAATCTTTTGAAATAGACTTCCATACCTCATACTTTGCAAATAATTCATCAAATCGAGATAAACCAGTTAGAGCTATCTCATCTTCAGAGTAAAAATAATCATTTTTTATAATTTTCTTTTCTCTATCAGAACTACATATAAATAAATTAGTAAATTCTTTTTCTTTTTTCGCATACATAAAAGATAAATCACGTACACCTAAAATACCATGTTGTAAGAAGACTTTAAATGTATTATCTAATTTATTTTGGAATTTTAACATTTTAGTTGGCTCAGCATACATAGAACTGTGAGAATGAAAAATCATGTCAGCATCCATAAACTTTTCAAAATGTTTCATACTCTTATAATAAACAACATTATCAGGATAGTCAGTAAGATTAACTAAATCTGGAGAATGCTTATCAATAATATAAAAACAATCAAATTGGTCCGAATGATTATCCACCATAAATTTAAATTGATTAAATGCAGTATCCTGTGCTTTTTCAGGATATTCACAAAAAAGAGCTGTTAATTTCTCCGACTTATGAGTCTTCGCTTCTAAATTAAATCCCTCGCGAGACGCATATGGAATACTTTCAACAATAATAGAAGACATCTCATTTAATGTTTGATAAAATTTCATTCCAGTTAAATTTTCTTTATATTCTTGTAAAAAATAAAATTCCTGACTATTTTCATTTCCGACCCGATGTCTTCTAGCAAATAAATAATTAATTTGCGTTTGAAACATAACGGATAAATCAATAATATTATTAAAATAATTAGAATATCCTTCAAACTCTTTAAAATGAATCGAAATCTCAGGTGTAATATGAAAATACAATCTAGAAACATATTCTAAATCTTCTTTTAAGATAAATTCTGCTCTATTAGAAGCGATACACCATCGATTGATTGTTCCTCTAAACGTAAAAAATAAGTCCCCACTAATGACAGGTGATACCAGCGTTCTAAGTTCAACAGCTACTTCAACAATACCTTCATCTATTTGATTAACGGAATAAATTTGAGGATTAGATCTAATAAAACGATGACTTATTGGTAACTCTCCAACTAAAATTCTCATATATTTTTGTTTGGAAGGATATAAAGAAATGACCGTATCTTTAAAACTATCATACAAATTTTCATTTTCTTGTAATACTAACTCAGAAAGATCAATTAATTCATTTCCTTCATCATCTATAATTTTTAAAATACTTGCTTTTCCACTAGTTAATTCATAAATATCTGTAAATGGAATGACGATGATTCCTTCATGTTCCATATACTTCATTCTATTTTGTTTAAATTCTACATTAACATAATCATTTGGACAATTACTTATATGAAATCCATTATTTTTTATTAAAACTTCCATGACATCCTCCAATAAAAAACCTTTACACTAAGTTATCTGGGTTATTTCTTTTTATTTCTCCCCATTCATGTTTTTTCTCTTTGCTTGTAAATAAGAATTTTAACGTCCCTAATAACTTAGCGTATAGAGAAATCCAATGGTAAGAAAATGCTTCTATTACTGCTAAAAATAATAAATAAATTCTATCTAAATAGGAAATTCTTTGTATTTTTGTATTTTGAGCTATAACTGTAAAAGTAAAGAACAAGTTAATAAAATAAGATAGAAGGAAAACAAACACTGCCTCTTGCCATGTTACAACACTTACCATAACAAAATATATACCTAAGCCTAATCCAATTGTTTCCATAAAGAAACTAATAATTTCTGTAAAAATAAATAAAGGTAGTCCAATAATCCCAACATTTTTATAATTTTTATTAAATATCATTTTTCTATATTTAAATATCGTTTGTAAGAAACCTATTTGCCATCTAGAGCGTTGCTTAACTAAATCGCCAATTGTTGAAGGTGGTTGTGTCCAACAAACAGAGTCATAAATAAATATCTGTTTACTAGATAAATTATGATCATCAATATATTTTCTAATACCTAAAGTTAAATCAAAATCTTCTCCGATTGAGTATGTATCATATCCATTTATTTCTCTAAGCATATCTAATTTATAGACACCAAAAGCCCCTGATATAATAACTGTACTATCTATATTACTTAAACTAGATCTAAATACTAATACACTTCTTAAATATTCTAAATATTGGAAACCAGTTAATAAATTCCACGTTCTAACTTTAATTGATCTTTGTGCAAAGTTTTCTTGTCTTGTCATTGGTCTAATAAGTCCACCAATAGAAGCAATATCATCTGAAAAATAAAAAGGCGTCATAAGTGTCAATAACGCATTTTTTTCTAAGAAAGAATCAGCATCAACAAACGAGATATAAGGCGTTCTAGCATAGTTGATTCCTACATTTAATGCATCAGATTTTCCACCATTGACTTTATTAATTAAATAGATATTAGGGTATTCCTCACTTTGATAAAAGCCAAGAACCTTTTCAGTTTCTATACTGCCGATTTTTTCTAAAAAATCAATTTTTTTCATATTCAATTCATTGATACAAATATCCATGGTATGATCTTTTGATCCATCATTAACAATATACAGTGTTAAATCCTTATAGTTTTGTTGAATAAAACTATTAACAGATTGTATAATCGTTTCTTTTTCATTATAAGCAGGTATAACCACAGTTAACGGCAAGCTATTTTGTCGACTAATACTTGAATTTGAATCTAATAAATTGTCTGATAGGATAATCCTATCAGACTTTACTTTTTTCATTTCTCTTCTTGATAATATAATCTGAAAACCATATATCGTAAAAAATATATAATTTATTACAAGGGCTGCAATCCCTACAAATATTACTAAATTACTCATTATTTTTTATCCTCTCAATTTAAATAAAGTTCTGTTTCTAATTTATTAAATAAGTCAGCATTAAACTTATGATTTTTTTCCTGTTTAATTAAATTATAGAAATCCATATTTTTCGACTTCATCATTGAATAAAGAATAAAAAATTGTGCTTGTCCAGTGTATTCATCAAAATTATCAACAAGAATATCTTTACAATCATCTAATTGAAGTAAATCAGCTAAGTAAAGAACTTCATAAACAACAGCATCATCTGCACTATAAAAATAATTCATTATTTTTGGTTCTAACTTTATGTCTTGTATAAACTGTTTTCTATCTATCCCACAAATTTGTAAACTATTATCAATATCTTGTTCAATTGATTTACAACTAAAAACTATAGAAATTAAATCAGCAACTGAACTTTTTTTCACTACGCGTCTCATCTTTTTAGAAAAATACTTATATTTATTTTTCACAGTAAATTTATCTACATACTTTCTAACTTTTTTAATTTGTTTATTTTTTTTATTTCGACTGATTGCCATAGGTATTGGACTAAATAAAATATAAATCAGCATTAATAAACTAAGAAAAATAGCTACTCCTAATAAAAAAAGCACAAAATCACTCCAAATTTTTTATTTAAATATTATTTGTTACCGATATCTTTTTTGATTTGTGTTGTTGAAATTTCAGGCGTTCTCTCAAGATAGACAACATCTGCTCCTGTTTCTTTCACAAAATCAAATTGGCCTTTCCAATCGTCTCCCATCACAAATACATCCACTTTAAATTCATCAATATCGGTTATTTTTTGGTCCCACGCTTGTTCTGGTATAACTAAATCCACATAACGTATTGCTTCTAGCAACATTTTCCTTTTTTCATATGAAAAATAACACTTTTTTTGTTTTTCATTCCAATTGAATTCATCAGTAGATAAAGCAACAATCAGATAATCACCTTGTTCTTTTGCACGACGTAGTAAGTTAATATGTCCGTAGTGTAACAAATCAAATGTTCCATATGTAATCACTTTTCTCATGTTAATCCCTCACTGTCTATTAATCATCATCACGTGATTTGTAATATTTGTCATCTTCATCTTCTTCAACTTCATTGATTGTCACAAGTATTTCTAATAATCGTGTTCCTTCTGCTTTATACGTTGTCAAATCAATATGATCGATATGAATGGTTAAGTGTTCATCCTTTTCAGGAATCACTCCCAATTCAGTAATCATAAATCCAGCCATTGTATCAACATCTGTCATCGAAATAGTTGTTCCAAATTTTTCATTAAAATCATTAATTAACATACGTGCTTCAATGAGATATTGATTATCACTTACTTGTTTTAATAAATGATCAATCGTTAATTCATCTGATTCATCGTCAATCTCACCAACAATCTCCTCTAATAAATCTTCAAACGTTACTAAACCAGATACACCACCATATTCATCTAATAAGATGGCCATGTGATTTTGTGTTTTCTTTAACTCTCTTAATAAATCATCAATAAAAATCGTTTCTGGTACATATAATGGTTCATGTATCACATTCAACAGATTTAAATTTTCAAATCCTTTTTCTCTGGCTTCTTTTAGTAAGTTTTTCAAATGTAGAATCCCGATGACTTTATCTTTATCGTCATCATAAACTGGAATTCTTGAGAAATTGTTTCCTAATACTTTATCAATATTATCTTCTGCTGAGTCGTGAATATCAATCATGAAAGCATCAGTACGTGGTACCATTACTTCTCTAGCCATTGTAGTGTCTAATCCAAAAATCCCTTGCACCATTTCCAACTCATCAGAGTCTAAGACTCCTTCATTAGTTAGCATATAGGCCATTTCTTCACGAGTCATACGTTCTTTTTCATCATCAAACTTCATTGGCGTAATACGACTTAAGATATTTGTTGAACTTGATAATAACCATACAAACGGTCTCATCACTTTACCTAACAATGAAATAGGTCCCATTACAAATCTAGCAACCTCTTCAGGTTTATTTAAAGCAATTCGTTTTGGATATAATTCCCCAAATACAATAGAAATATACGTTAATAACACTAGCACAATCACTTGTGATGCTTGTTTTGCCCAAGCAACATCACCAAAAACAGGTGCTAACTCTCTAGCAAAAGAATTTGCCAAAGAAGCCCCTGACAAGATAGTAACTAACGTAATCCCTACTTGAATAGTCGATAAAAAATTTCCTGAATCATTGATTAGACCCAACAATTTAATAGCTGATTTGTCTCCTTCTTCAGCCTTATTTTCCAATCTGTTTCTATTTACCGAAATAACGGAAACCTCCGCAGCAGCAAAAAACGCATTAAGTAACGTTAAAACAACCAAAATAATAATATTGATAAAAATAGACTGACTCTCAGGGTCAGCGTTCATAAGCTTTTCTCTCCTAACATTTATTCGTTCTTTTTAATATTCCTCCGAAAATCGTATCATAAATGACAGTTAAATTCAATATAAAAGATAGATACTCCCATATTACTTAACGGGAGTATTTTCTTCTTTAATGCGCTTATTTAATTGAATCATATCATAGACATAAACGACAATTGTTTTACACACTGCATAAAAAGGAACACCTAAAATCATCCCTAAAAGACCTGCAATGTTTCCTGCCACTAACAAAATAATAATAATAGTAAGGGGATGAATGTCCAAACTTTTCCCTATAACATTTGGATAAATAATATTTCCATCAATTTGCTGAACAATCAATACGACGATACAAGCTAAGACTGCTTTGATTGGATCAGTAAATATCGTAACAAACAGCGCAGGTGCTAGCCCAATATAAGGTCCAATGTAAGGAATCATATTAGATAGTCCGGCAATGACACCAAATAAAAAGGCATAATTCACACCAATTAGCATGTACCCTACACTAGTTGCCACTCCAACAAACAAACACTCTATCATTTGACCACTGATATATTTTGAGATTGTTTGACTCATTTTTATAAGTAATCCTGTCATCTCTTTTCTATGTGTCTCAGGGAAAAAACGTGTGACATTTGGTAAAAACTTATCTCCATCTTTTAACATATAAAATAGAATAAATGGAACAGTAATTATCAGCATAACAACACCTGCCATAGATGAAATAAATGAACCTAATCCATTTCCTAGATTAGATAAAGTTGTTTTGATAATATTTCCAAAAGAGATGTTCCATTGCTCTAAATACTGTTGAATATCAACATTCTTCATAACAGGGTGATGAGCAACCTCGTTAATTGTTTTTTCAATCGCCACATAAAAATCTGGTGCTGATTTGGTCAACATGGTTATCTGTTTTATTAAATTAGGAATCACTGACATAATAAGTAGCAGCACTATCCCCACTAAAAATAGCATAATAATGGATACAGCCCATGTTCTTTTAACTCCTTTTTTTAACATAAATAATAAAATTGGATTTACACAATAAAATAAAAAACCTGATATAATAATTGGTGCAAACATTGTGGTAAATAATGTCCCTATTGGTTTGAATAAAAAGTTAATTTGTGTTCCTACTAAAATTAACGTTGCTATAATAAGTAATTCAAGTGACCAAAACATTAGTTTAGATGATTTTAATTTTCGTAGCATATAATCCCCTCACTTTATTTAAATTCACGTATATTTATTATAATCTATTTGTTTAAAAAAAACTGCTAATTTGCTAAAATTATACAAACCACAAAAAGGAGGAACAACTATGTCACCATTACTTCATACAAACGATCTTAACTCTACTATTTATCACGATGCAAAAGAAATTCGATTAAATGTTTTTGTAAAAGAACAAAACGTTCCTAAATCTATTGAAATAGCTGATGAAGAGTTAGCCATTCATTGTGTCTTATATAATGAAAATAAAAAACCTTTAGGAACCGTTCGCTTACTACCAATTGATAAAACTACTATGAAAGTACAACGTATGGCTGTCGCTAAAGAAGCTAGAGGAAAAGGAGTAGGTAAACAGCTGATGACTTACGTAGAAGATGTCGCTAAACAATATCATGTCTCTACTCTTATTTTAGGAGCACAACTTCATGCTTTTGATTTTTATCAATCACTAGGTTATAAACCTTTTGGTGATACCTATCTAGAAGCCAATATTGAACACCAAAACATGAAAAAAATAATATAAAAAATAACAAGATAAGGAATATCGCCTTGTCTTGTTATTTTTTAATCCCTTACAATTCTTTAATCGACATCACTTGTTTTTCTTTACTATAATCAATAGATGCTTCCTTTGGTATTGTCATTACTTTCTTTTCTGGCTCAATGACTTCTCGAATGATTTTTTTAGAGGAAAAATTATCTGAAGGAGACAACTTTAATATCACCAAGCCAACACAAAGAACGGCACTGATTAAGAATAGGATAGATAGTTTTTTCTTCACTTAAATACCCTCCTTTATTCATCTTGTAAAAAGTATAACACAATAAATTCAAACAAAATGGTTATTTTTTTCGTTTCAAAAACAAAAAAAATAACAAAAAATGATGATATTCTCTCATCATTTTTTGTTAACCTCTTCATTGCTTATCAAACCCTGAATTTACGAAACAGACAGTTACTTCATTTTCTTGATAATTGTTGATACCGTTTATACCAAATATCGACGTACTCATCAGAGAAAGGACCTTTTCCTTCATTAATCCAGTCTACTAAAATCTTCACATTTTCTTTAAGAACAATATCAATTTCGTTTGGGTAATTCATTAGTCTTCGATGATCTTCATATTCATCAACATCTAATAAGCGTTTTTCTCCATCAGGAAACACTTTTATATCCAAGTCATAATCAATATACTTTAAAGCTTCCTCATCCAAGACATAAGGTGAGGCAAGATTACAATAGTAGGAAACTCCTTTCTCTCGTATCATAGCAATTATGTTGAACCAATATTTTGTATGGAAATATACAATAGCAGGTTCACGCGTCACCCATCGACGTCCATCTGATTCTGTCACAAGTGTGTGGTCATTCATGCCAATTATCGAACACTCACTTGTTTTTAGGACCATTGTGTCGCGCCAAGTTCGATGTAAACTTCCGTCATGCTTGTAACTTTGGATTGTGATAAACTCTCCCTCTTTAGGAACACGCATCACTATTTAATCCTGCTTTCTTTGACAATGTTTGCCAATTTTTCACATGGGCATTAAATTTGTTATTTAACACCAATATCAGGATTATTATAGCATACCTTCCTCTATTATATCACTAGTTATTCATACTTTTCTTTAGTAATTCAACCATCTTTTGTTGTGGTTTTGGAAAAACATACTGTGGAAACTCGTCTAAATAGACCCACTTTTGATTGGTTAGATGAGTATCTTTTAGCCCATTTAACTTATCTTGAACAACTAATATATGCCATTTTCTATGACTAAAGATATGCGTTACAATTCCTAAAAGATTTTTATCTTTTATATTTTCTACTTCATCATATAAATTTAACTGCTCAGCTACCATTCCTGTCGATACATCATGTGAGTCATAAATTTGTGAGAAACGATCGTAATCTTTTTTTGTCACTTCTCTCATTGGAAAAGTCCACATATCAGCTAACAACCCATCTGATGGTCGTTTTTCTAATAAAAAAGCACCTGTATCATTTTGTAAAATATCCGCTACATAATAAAGAGGTTTTGCTTTTTCTTTTTTCTTTTTCACTGGGTATTTGGATATCGTATTTGTTTTTTTGGCTTCACAGTACGCTTGTATAGGACATGTTTCACACGAAGGCTTAGTTGGCGTACAAATCGTAGCACCTAAATCCATTAAGGCTTGATTAAAATCGCCCGGTTCACTTTGAGACATGGTGTCTCTTACATAACGATCAAATACTTTTCGTGTTTTAGGTAAAGCAATATCATCAGCCAAACAAAATAAGCGACTATAGACTCGCATCACATTTCCATCAATTGCTGGCTCTGGTAATGAAAACGCAATACTCCCAATCGCTCCACCTGTATAAGGTCCAACCCCCTTTAAAGATAAAATATCCTCTATTTTATTTGGCATCTTTCCATCAAATGTTTTTACTATTTCTTTTGCAGCATGTTGCATGTTTCTTACACGTGAATAATAACCCAGTCCTTCCCACGCTTTTAACAATTTATCTTCATTAGCATTGGCTAACGCTTCAATTGTTGGAAACCACTCCATAAACCGATTAAAGTAAGGAATCACCGTGACAACTTGTGTTTGTTGCAACATAATCTCAGACACCCATACTCTATAAGGATCTGTTGACTCTCTCCAGGGTAAGTCTCTTTTTTCAAGACGATACCACGTTAATAAATCCTCTTGAAAACTTGTTTTTTTTTCTTGTGTCCAAGTTATCTCTTTACTCATTTTTTACTCTAACTCCATCTCTTTTTCTTCTATATAACGATTAATATCATCAAATGAAAAGCCCTTTTGATATAAACTTTGTTTCATCTTCTGATTTCTTTTTCGCGAATCCAATCGCTCATGCCGACGCCATAATTTATCTCCTTGTTTCACTAATAAGCTATATTCATCTTCTTCCTCATCAAATTCTAGCTCGTCAATCAATTGAGTAATCACATCACCATGAAATCCTTTTATAAATAATTGTTGTCGAATTTTATTAGTCCGTTCTTTTTGACTTTTTTGTTGATATTTTCGCAACATTTTTTCTGTTAATTTTTTTCCTAAAACCAACTGATGCGTGTGATCAAATAAGCCCAATGCTTCATCAATCGTCCCACCATCTACCCCTTTTTTCATTAAAAACTCTTTGACACCTTGAGGGCCTTTATCAGTGGTTCTAATTGCTGTGCGAACATAACTTTCAGCAAACACCTGATCATTTAATAGAGATAATTCTTTTAATTTATCAATAATCTTCACTATTTGTGGGTAACTAATCTCTTGTTTTTTTAAATAATCTTTTATTTCTTGTTCGCTTCGTAATTGATAGCTTAGGTAATTTAGTGCTTTTTGATACCCTATATCAAAACTTGCTTCCTCTTTTACTTGATTTAATAACTCTTCTGATACCTCACTACCTTTAAGTAGACGATGTTTGACTAGTGAATCTTCTGAAATCGTCATCTTCAATCCACTTTTGGTTGTTAAAAGATACCCTGTTTTTTCTTTTTTGATGCTTTGAATGACTTCCATCTCTTTTAGCCCCCTTGCATCTTTTTACTATATCATATTTTCATTATATTTTACCCCAGTAACTATCGTATTCTTCTATAAACTCGTGAATAGTCAACGTTTGATGACGTTGTTGGACAGTCAAAAAATAATCAACCGTATGTCGACACCTATCCAAGCGTTTACTATCAATTGTTGGCAACAGACATGTCACGTTATCAAAATGATACTCGATAAATCGACCTCTTTCTTCAAGTTCTTCATCTAACATTTTGGACATCTCAGGATAAAAATATAACATATAATATTTCATCGCCTCATGGATACGTGAAAGCAATGATTTATACTCATAATCTATCTCGAGGCTTAAATAATTAAAAAAATTAATCATCGTCACACCTTTACTACTTTGATGACACGTTTCAATGTACATAATGTTAAAAAAGCTAGTGTCCTTCCTAACTGATCCGTTTAATGGCACAAACAGACAACGTCTATCAATCATAGGTTGTTTATATCGTTTTTGACTAAAATCATCATATAACGCTACTGTATGTATGACTTTTTGAAAAATATATTGATTTCTCTCATTATACTCACTAATTAACGTTTGAGTGTTTGATGTTGTCAGAATAGGGAGTGTCGTTGATGAAAAAAGAAGAGTCTTATATGCCAATCCCAATTCAGAAATATCATGAATAAAATAAATATCATCTGACAAATGAGTCTGCCCCATTTTGACACTACAAGGTAAAAATTTGTTATATAAATCATTTAGTGTAATCGACTCTCCATGCGCTAATGCTTCATATATTAATCGTTTTCTGCCTTCAGTTTTCATTCGCTTCTCTCCTATATTTTGTTTTTTTATCGATTATTATTTTAACATATCCCATTTATTTTTAAAGCGTTTTCATGCATTTTTAAATGATTTTACGCAAAAAATTCAAAAATTGGTTTTTCCGTTATTTACTCATTTTGCCTATACTCACAGTGGCTAGCCAAATGATTAACTTTTGAGAGGATAATAACAATGGAAGAACAAATTTTTACCACCTATCATTCATTGATCTTAGGCGCATTAAAGAAATGTCATATCACACCGACACATCCAGAATTTGATGATTACTTACAACAAGCAAGAATTGAATTACTTAAGGCATATAGACACTATCAGACTGATTTGGACAATCACCCACCATTTCGCCCGTTTATTTACCAAAAAATCTATTGGACAACATTAGATGCTATCAGAAAAGAACAGCGACGCTTTGATAAAGATGTCATCGAAGATTCCTTTCTTGAGTCAATCCCTCAAGAAGAGGATATGACTAGTTGTCTGGTCACGTCTGATCTATATCATGAGCTACTGGCTCTTTTATCTAAAGACGAGAGTCATTTTTTAAACGATCGCTTTTTTGAGCAATTAACCATTAGTCAAATCGCTAAAAAACACCACGTCGCTAGACAAACGGTCTATCGTTGGCGAGATGGTGTAAGAAAAAAATATCAAAAAATTGAAAAAAAGGTGTGACACTTTTGAGTTGGGAAACGTTTATATAAGTGTAAGGCGCGCGACTTACAAAAAACAAAAAGGACGTGACTATCATGGAAAAAATATTTGACAGTAAAAAAGCCATCTTATCATTTAAAGCAGTAGGAGATAATAAACCACGCAAACAAACCCTTGCAAATTTAATCGAAGACGCTTCTGATGAAAGTATTTTAGATTTAAGTGATGTCTTCAATAACCTTGCACCAACTGATGAACCATTAGAAAAACTAGCAATCATTGATACACACCACTATGATATTTAATCTCTCACTCAAACCAACTAGGAGGAAACACCCATGAAAAAATTAAACTTAAACTTTTTAAATGAAGACAATAAAAAAACTACCTTAGTACCCAAAGTAGCCAAACAAGATTTAACAAAAGATGAGGTAAAAGAAGCAATGACTATCATTGCTACACTTGATTTGTTTGAATCAAACGGTAAAAAATTATATGTGACACCAAAATCAGCACACTATAGTGAAACAATTATTACAGAGTTGTTCTAACATGTTAGACGACGTTTACCACAAACGTCGTCTTTTCTTATACCAGAAAGGAGTTTTTATATGCTAAAAGTAATCGACTTATCAAATCACCAACGAGGGATGTCACTTGATACACTAAAAGCTGATGCCTTTATCTTCAAAGCAACAGAAGGCACTTATTTTATTGATGATACATGTGACACTTTTGTCCAACAAGCCAAAAAACTAAATAAACCTTATGGTGTGTATCATTTTCTAGATCAAAATGATGTCATCAAACAAGCAGACTTTTTCTTAACACATATCAAAGGCTATCTAGGTGAAGCAATCCTTGTTCTTGATTATGAAGAATACGGTAAACAAGGGGCTCAAAAAGCCAAAGAGTTTTTAGATTACGTCTATAAACAAACAGGCGTGAAACCTCTCATCTATATGAATGAAAGTGATGCAAACTCTGATGATTGGTTGGATGTCGTAGCTGGTGATTATGGCTTATGGGTCGCGAAATACTCTCAACACACACCTATCGTTAAGCAATGGCCAAGCTATGCCATGTGGCAATACACCAGTACTCCTGTTGATACAAGCTATTTTTACGGAGATAAACTCGCTTGGCAACAATATGCTGCACCCAAAAAGACCATCACCCAACAAAAGGACGCTTATCACACAACAGGAACACGATTTGAAGCATTAAGAACACTCGTCATTCAAGCAGATGAATCCTTTAAAAAGGCATCTGGCATGTACTTTTCCAAAAGTACTGTCTTTGATATTGAGCAAATTTGCCACACCAAAACAACAACGCATGCTTGTATACTCTATAATCATCGCAAGGTATTTGTTACACTTCACAAGGATTATGTTAGAAAGATAGATTAGGATAAAAAATAACCCTCCACGAGGAATCAAATTGATTTCTTGTGGGGGGATTTTTAGTATAACTATCTTAAATTGTATTAGTTGAGTTTCTTTTCGCTGTAAAAATTAGAATGGCTACCATACACCAAAATTGAATAGACAAGTAGCCTCCTTGCTGAAACATAAAATAAATAAAATATAACCCATAAAATACATTTGAAAAAAATAACCAAATAGTAAAAACTATAGATATGGCTAAAGGTATCAACCCCAATTCTGTCAATATATAAGCATAGTTATTAAACAATAGACCCGGAGAATTATTTATTCCATATCCCATAAATGGATAATCAAGAGAATAGTCCCATGAACCGGAAAGTCGCATTTTTGCTGAATTATCTCTATTATTTTGTACTCGAAAAACTCTAGCTATTATAGATTCATATATTTTATCCCATATAGAAAAGAATATACCTGCACTGACAATAATAAAAAAATAAGTTTTAATACTTTTTAAAAACTTAAAATCTAGAGTCTTAAATATTTTTATTAAAATTAAACCCAATAATAATGGAAAAGAAGACAATGAAAAGCTTAAAACTGTTGTTACTATTAATACTATACTCTTTTTGAATGGTATACTATATCCTATTTTATTTAGATATGCTACAGCAAGTACAAAACAATTAATAATACCAAAATGGGCTGGTTCATTAGTCAATCCTCTTAATCGAATTAAATTCGATGATCCTAGAAAATAACTTAATTCATCTTGTCTTAAATACATCCATATTACATTTAAAAAATTTGTTGCACTTATTAATTGTAAAACATATATAAAAAAAGCCAAAATTGAAAATAATGTAGCAAACCAAACAAGCTTTTCAATAATCATTATTTCATATTTATTTGCTTTTATAAATGAATACAATAATATAAAGTAATAACAATACAACCCCACTTTAATCATTGAAACTACTCCGCTAGAAAACGAAAAAGATGTATCGAAAAATAAATGTATAATAAAATTTTGTAAGAAACATAAAAAAATAACTGATATGAAAATCAAATTATTCTTGTAAAATTTTTTAACACTGTACATTAATAACGGTAGTGAAAAAATAATTAAGTAATCAGAAAAGTAGTTTAATATTAATGTGTTCTCCGTTCCACTATACCCAGATAATCTCCAATCAGCTAGAAAAATTGATAATATAAAAAAAGATATGATACAAGTATTAATCATTGGTTTTTTCATGCAAAACTCCATCCTTATTTGACATCTCTAAATTATTATTTATAATCTAGTCCTCATTAAATATATCTCTTGTATAAATTTTGTCCAGTGAATCCGCTAATTCTTTTTCGATACGATTAGTTACGATAACTTCTGATACTTGTTTAAATTCATCTAAATCAGTGTAGACTTTTGAATTAAAAAACGTGTCTTCTTTTAGTGTTGGCTCGTAAACAATCACTTCAATTCCTTTAGCTTTTAATCGTTTCATAATACCTTGGATAGACGAGTATCTGAAATTATCTGAGTTAGCTTTCATCGTTAAACGATAAATACCTACAATTTTGGGTTGCTTAGCAATAATCTGGTCAGCGATAAAATCTTTTCGCGTTCTATTGGCATCAACAATTGCCCCAATAATATTATTAGGTACTTGGTCATAGTTAGCCAATAACTGTTTAGTATCTTTTGGTAAGCAATAACCACCATAACCAAATGATGGATTGTTGTAATGATTTCCGATACGAGGATCTAAACCAACACCTTCGATAATCTGTTTAGTATCTAATCCTCTCACTTCTGCATAAGTATCTAACTCATTAAAGTATGACACTCTTAAAGCAAGGTATGTATTTGAAAATAATTTAATTGCTTCTGCTTCTGTGGAATCAGTTAAAAGTATAGGTACATCCTCTTCATAAGAACTATCCAATAATGCGTTAGCAAATACTTTTGCTCTTTCACTTCTCTCACCCACTATAATTCTTGATGGATGTAAGTTATCATATAAGGCTTTTCCTTCACGTAAAAACTCTGGTGAGAAAATAATATTTTCTGTGTTGTACTTTTCTTTCAACTCTTTTGTATACCCTACAGGAACTGTTGATTTTATAATAAAAATTGTATCTGGATTGATTGCTAATCCTTTTTCTATCACACTTTCAACTGTTGATGTATTAAAGTAGTTTTTCTTTTCATCATAATCTGTTGGTGTTGCAATGATACAATACTCACCATGATTGATTGTCTTATCAAAATCTGTTGTGAATTCTATAGATAAAGATTTATCCGTTAAGAATTCCTCAATTTCATTATCAACTAATGGTGAGATCCCTTTGCTCAATAATTCTATCTTTTCATCTACTATATCATATGCCATTACATCATTATTTTGTGATAATAATAATGCGTTAGCTAAACCAACATAACCTAAACCTATAACTGATACTTTCATTTATTTTTCCTCCAAAATACAACACTATAAATATCTTTTTTACAAATAAAAACTAATATAGTGAATAATATTATTGATATTGCGAGTACACCAATACCTTTTATTTGAAATAACACTAAAGATTGTATTATCAAAATCAAATTCAAAAATATAAATTTTTTCCAATCGATACGCATTTGAATATATTTTTGAGTATCATAATATCTAACAATAAAAACAATAAAAAACGAAATAGATGTAGCTATTCCTACCCCTTGTAAGCCTATAATTTGAACTAAAATAATACTGATTACAATATTTAAAAAACCACCTATAATAGTTGTTTTTAATATACCTTTTGTTTCTTTAGAAGCTATATAATTAGTTCCTAAAAAAGCAGAAAAGCTTGAATACATAACCCCTAAAGTTAAAAAAGGAACCAATTTCCAAGTAACAAAATAATCAGGTGATATAACTAGCTTAAAAAGAAGTTTGACAAATACAATAATAAAATAAGTAATAAATATCATAAATAGTGAGAAATAATTAAATGTTTTGCTATAAAAATCCCCTTTATCATCACTTTCATATTCTTCTATTGCTGATAATTGCCACGATTGAAAAAATATAGATTGAAATATTGAAATAACACTAGGAACTTTACTAGCTACTGCAAATAAACCATTTGCACTTGCTCCTAAAAATAATAGTATTACATATCTATTTGAACTATTTATTATCCACCACATTAGAGCATTTGGTATCAAAGGAAGACTGTATAATAGCATATTTTTTGTAAGTTCTTTATTAAAGCTTACTTTATAAATTAAGTTTTTAATTTTAACCATATACATTAAAAAAATATTCGATACAAACAATGACATTATTTGCGAATATATGTATCCTTCTATTCCCATATTATATTTAACAATTAAAATGATGTTAAAGCTCATTAATATGATGGTTGTTAAAATACCATTAATAGCAAATAATTTTATTCTTTCAACTGCTCTTACATACTGATTTAAAAGTGACTGGAAACTTTGTAAAGATAACAGTATTAAGATATAATTAAATATTTTTAAATCAGAATACCAATTAAATATGCTATTTAATATGAAGATAAGTAGTATTATGATATTTCCAAATATAGTTATTATAAAGCCACTATAAAATACTTCTTTATTATCATTTTTATCCATAACAAATCTTAAAACACCATCAAAAATACTCATTGAAACTATAGGTAATAACAAGCTCGTTGTAGTCATAATCAAATCACTGACACCATACTCAGCTGGGGTTAAATAATAGGTATATAATGGAACCAATAGTATAACTATTAACTTACTACCTAAATTACCTATCGCGAATATTAAAGAATTACTTATCAATTTTTTATATTTATTCATGTCTACTTCCTTATTATATTAGCCATCTTTTCAAAATCATAATCAATTCTATTAAAGTCAAATTTTTCTTTTTTAAACTCATCAATAATATGTACTATCTCATCTACTGAAATAGAATTATCTACATATTTTATATAATCTATATCTGTAAACCAAGTGTTATACGAAGCACTTATTTTACCATTATTATTATCAAATACAATAGTGGGTGTCTTAGTTATATAACCAAATATCATACCATGCAATCTATCTGTAATAATTAATTCTTTTGAAGATAATTTATTCCAAAAATCGATTAATATTTTTTCTCTTTTCTCTTTATAAATAATGTTTTCATCACCAACATGAGTATCACTTAAAACAATATTATTTTCTTTTCTTAATATATTTATCAATTTTTCAAAATAATCTTCACTTACATTTTTTTCTATATCGTTTCTTAATAAAAATACTATACCTTCTCTTGATTTTTCTACTGAGTTTATTTCTAAAAATGTTACTATATCAGGAGTAAGTACGCTTGGTGCCTTAAAAAATTCTCTAGATAATTCAAAACTTACTTTTTCTCTTAAAAAAAGAACTATATCTTTTTTATCTATATAGTTCTGGGTATTCTTCAATTCTTTTATCCCTTGTCTGTCTTTAGTAAAATATATAGATTGTGGAAAAAGAAAAAATCTTTGGTTTGGTATTTTTTTTAAGACAAATTTTCGATTTTCTTGTGCACTAGAATATAAGTTTCCAAAGTTCCCTCCACCATGAAAAAAGAATAAATCATCTTTGTTGATATTAGATCGTATACCTTTTAATAATTTATAAGTTTCAAAATCTTGTACTTCTATAACATTAAAATCAGAAAAGAATTCTTCACAAAACTTATGTTGTGCTAGAGCTATTGCCTGATCTCCTAAATTACCATGTGAAGGAGTACCTATAATGTAAATACTATTTTTATTATTACTTTCTTGTTTTTTATAACTATTAGATGTATTAAAAATAAGATTTAAATATAATTTTTTCAATTGACTTTTTATACTAAACATCAGATTCCCCTAATTTTTTTATATTTTATTCTATAATTAATGGTATTAATTGTATTAAATAATACAAATCTATTAATAGTACTTGATTTAATAACTTGTGATATCCCTCTAAAATAATCTTTGTTTTTCATTTTATTTATTCCTTCATCACGACTTATTAAACAATTAGCATAAGATTCTGAATCTTTACTATTAATTTTATTCAGTTCTTTATAATATAGGTTAATAGTTTTTTCATTATCTAAGAGCTCACCCGACTTGTATAATTTTTTTAATAAATTTGTTAATTTGAACTGTGGCAGGGCATTCTTTCTAGAAATACTATTTTCCCTATACCTATATAACAAAACATTGTAATCCATTTGCATTATTCTATAATTATTTAATAATGCTCGTAAGAAAAAATCATAATCTTCAACAAAGAAAATATTTCTATAACCTCTTAATTCTGAGTAAACAGATTTTTTCATAAACCAGGTTGGATGTTTAGATGGATTACCGTATTTACTTATACACTTTAATTCTGTTTGTTTTAATAAAATAGGTTTTCCTATACTGACTATTTCAGATTCTTCATTGATTAAATCAACATTTGAATAAACAAAATCACAATTATTCTTTGTTAAAAAATTTAATTGTTTTTCAATTCTGTCTTCTTTAGAAATATCATCAGCATCCATTCTCGCAATATACTCGCCACTGCATTGGGTAATAGCATAATTCAATGATGCTATTAATCCTTTATTCTGATTATTATAAAAAACTTTAATCCTATAATCTTTGTTCACTTTATCTTTTAAATACTCTATAATTTCATTATTATCAGGGTTATCATTTATTATAATAAATTCTATCTGAGTATATGTTTGATTAATTATTGATTCAATTGCCATATCTATCCAGTCTATGCTTTCATTATACACAGACATTATAATACTTACCTTTACCAAACTATTCTCTCCTTAAATGGTAGACAAAAACTATTTTTGACACATTTTCAGTACCTAAACCTTAATATACTGATATTACACAGCTTTATAATTATGAGCCCCATGTAGCATTATCATTAGTATATCCTTGTATGAAAAATCAGTACTCCCTTTAATTATTCTTCTATGTGAATAAATAAATTTTATAATAAAAAACCAATATAACTTAGAATCTAATTCGAAAAAAAGTGCGCCTTTGTCCTTAAAAAACTTTTCATTATACCCTTCAAACCACGTAGATGATTCATTAAAGACTTCAGCTATTGTTTCATTAACTGAATATACTTTAAGTCCACTTTTTATAGCATCCCAAATAAAAAGTGAATCTTCTCCAGAACCATGTTCTGTTCCTCCACCAAAATTTAAAGGAAAGGTTACATTCTTTTTATAAATGGATTTCTTTTTAAAAGTAAATGACACAGCTCCATAACGTAAACAATTATACCAACGAACTCTTCCTGTTTTCTTTACATTATTTCTTATGCCTTCTTTTTCATGTATGATACTGTTAAATAGAATCATATCAGCATCAGGATAATGTTCATATGCCTTACTCACAATTTCCTCATAATCATCTCTATAGACCATGTCGTCATCAGAAATCATACAAATTTCTGATTTGGCTCTCATTAATCCAGTGTTGCGACTCAAACCTACTCCCTTTTCTTTTAAAGAAAATACTCTAACATCTTTTTTATTTATTTTATATTCTTCAAACCTATTATAGGTAGTTTGATTTATAATAAATGCATTTGTTGAAATGTTCATTCTATTATATAAATCATTACAGTCCACCTCATTCATTGTGGAAACAATAACTTCAATACTCATATCATCTTACCCCTATAAATGTTTTTTTAAAGCATTTGCTATATAAAAAATAAAATAATAACTTGTTTTAAACACACTTAATCCCTCTATGTTTCTACAATTCTTCCAATGATTTTTTACTGCTTCTAATTTATTATTTGAAATAGAACCTTCAACTTTTCTATAATCAGCTAAAACTTCGTTTAATCCATATGCTATATGTCCTTCTCTAAGTAACTTAGCCCATGTCATAGAATCATGATCTTTACGAATATCTACTATGCTAAAGTCCCCAACTAATTTACGATTAATCATTACTGTTAACATGCCTATAATAGTATTTTTCATATACTGATTATAATTGACTGATTCTGGAATCAATACGCCATTCGTTTTACCCATTATCTGATAAGATGTGAATGTAAATCCATAGTTATTATCAAGCATAAATTCCAATTGCTTCTCTAACTTTTTTTCTCTCCAAGTATCATCTGCATCAATAAATGCTACTATGTTATTCCTTGAGTGTTTCAACCCAACATTTCTAGCTTTGGCAGCTCCAGAATTTTCATCTAGCAAAACATAGTTAATTCTTTTATCATCTAAGTACTGCGATATAACCTTACTTGTTTCATCCGTAGAACAATCATCAATTATATACCATTCCCAATTGGTATGAGTTTGGTTTAACACACTTTTTATTGTATCTTCTATGAAATCAGCAGAATTATATACAGCAGTTACTATTGATACTTCAACATCTTTATACTTCAATTTAATTTCTCCTTAAAACATCATTATATTCTGCTTCACTTATTTTATTTGTTCTCAGTAGGTAATCTCCATAATCCTCAGCTGTTTCAAATCCTTCTGAAGAAATATCTGATTTCGTAAAGACTTTTCCAACTGTTTTCAATATTATTTTTACATCCAGAAGAAAACTAATATTCTGAATATAATATAAATCATACTCAAATTTTTTTTCCCAGCTTATAGCATTTCTTCCATTTACCTGTGCCCAACCAGTCAAACCTGGAAGAACTAAGTGACGTTTTTTTTCAGTATCAGACATAAACCATTCGTCTTTTACTAATTGTGGTCTTGGTCCAACTATTGACATATCGCCTTTAAATATATTCCATAACTCTGGTAACTCATCTAAACTAGTGGAACGAAGTATTTTTCCAAATGACGTTAGCCTTTCATCATCTGGCAATAAATTTCCCTGTTCATCTCTTTTATCTGTCATTGTTCTAAACTTATACATATTAAAAATCTTATTATCTTTACCTGGTCTTTTTTGTATAAAAATAACTGGCGAACCTAGTTTTATTCTAACTAAAATAGCCACTACCAAATAAACCGGTGATAAAACAATCAATGCTAACCCTGAAAGGATTATATCTAAAAATCGTTTCATATACTTAACATAGAATGTTTCCTTTATCATAAATCTTTCTCTCCAAATACTTCTTTTATAATGTTGATTACTCTCATCTGCTGTTCTACACTCATTTTGGTATCACTCGGTAGACATATTCCTTGATTAAACAATTCTTCTGACACATTGCCACCAACATAATCATATGAAGAAAAAACTGGTTGTAGGTGCATTGGTTTCCATATTGGTCTGCTCTCAATATCTTCTTTTTCCAAAGCTTCCATAATCTCAATTGGTGTCACATGCTTTGTAACTAACATTGGTGATAACCAATGATTTGAATATTCAAACTCATTTTCATTTGGAAAGACAACACCATCTAGCTCTCCTAAATACTCTTTATATAATGAAAATATTTGTCTTTTCTTTTCAACTCTGTCATCTAATACTTTTAATTGACCTCGACCAATCCCTGCCACAATATTACTCATACGATAGTTATAACCAATCTCTGAATGTTGGTAATGTCTTGCTTGGTCTCTACTTTGTGTAGCCCAAAAACGTGTTTTTTTTATTTTTTCTTCATTGTTTGAAACAAGCATTCCACCACCTGATGTGGTAATAATTTTATTCCCATTAAAAGAGAAGATACCATAATCACCGATAGTGCCTGTATGTTTTCCCTTATAAAGAGTACCTAAACTTTCTGCAGCGTCTTCAATCAACGCTACATTGTGTTCATCACATAAAGCTTTTATTTCATCTAAATCTGCCGATTGACCATAAAGATGAACCACTAAAACTGCTTTAGGTGTATATTTTTCAAATGCTTTCTTCAGTGCTCGTGGATCCATGTTCCAAGTTTTTCTATCACTATCTATAAAAACAGGAGTAGCTCCTACATAAATAATCGGATTAGCAGTTGCTGAAAAAGTTAAGCTTTGGCAAAAAACGATGTCACCCTCTGTTACTCCAACAGCTTTTAACGCTAGATGGATAGCAGATGTTCCTGAACTTAAGGCAGCTGCATGGTCAATCCCTACATAGTCAGCTAATTCTTGTTCAAAACCATCAACGTTTTTTCCAAGTGGGGCAACCCAGTTTGTATCAAAAGCTTCTTTCACGTATTCTTGCTCATAGCCTTCATCACTCATATGGGGTGATGATAAATAAATTCTCTCAAACTCTTTCATTTTACTACTCCTCACTTGATTGATTAGCAAATAGTACCAACTCTTTTGCTAATGCTGTGTAATCTTCTGGTAACTCTTCTATTTTTTTCATGACTTCATCATAGGTAAAGCCGTTGACATTTCCTACAAATATTTTTTCATGGACTTGTTCTTTCGAGCGTTCTTTATCGACTAGTAACTCTTCATAGAGTTTTTCTCCAGGTCTAATCCCACTTTCGATAATTTGTATCTCGTTTTCTGTATAGCCACTTAGTTTGATGACTTTTTTAGCTAAATCAACTATCTTCACTGGCTCTCCCATATCTAAGATAAAGATTTCGCCACCTTTTGCAAGTGTTCCTGATTGGATAACCAAACGACTGGCTTCTGGTATGGTCATGAAGTAGCGTGTCATTCGAAAATCTGTCACAGTCACAGGACCCCCTTTTGCGACTTGTTCTTTAAAGAGTGGCACAACGCTTCCTCTGCTTCCAAGTACATTACCAAATCGCACAGCTGAAAATTTGGTTGTTCCTTTGCCATTTAATCCCGTCACGATCATCTCTGCGATACGTTTGGTTGCTCCCATGACATTAGGTGGTTTCACTGCTTTATCTGTTGAGACCATAACAAAACTAGTAACATCATTGGCTAAAGCCGCTTCTGCTACGTGTTTTGTTCCATAAATATTATTTTTTAATGCTTCTACTGGATTATACTCCATTAAAGGCACATGCTTATGTGCGGCAGCATGATACACAATAAAAGGTTTATGCGTGTTCATGACGTCAAAAATCCGTTTAGCATCTCTCACATCAGCAATCACTGGAACGATTTCTGTATTTTTATCTGCGTAATGTTGTCTTAATTCTTTTTCAATCAAGTAAATAGAGTTTTCACCATGACCTAATAACACGATTTTTTTTGGCGAAAAAGCCATGACTTGTCGACAAATCTCTGAACCAATCGATCCGCCAGCACCTGTTACTAAGACTGTTTTGTTGGCTAATTGATTCTTGATAGAATCCATGTCTAATTTGACTTCATCTCTTCCTAATAAATCAACCACATCAATTTCTCGTAACTTAGTCACAGAGACTTCCCCCATGGCCAACTCTTCAATAGAAGGAATGGAGTTGATGGTCACATCTAAATCTCGTGTTACATCTAGTAAATGCTCATATTGTGTCGCAGTCATAGAAGGAATAGCGACAGTTAATACTTTTACTTCATATTCTTTTACAAGCATAGGTAACTCATCAATGGAACCCACCACTTTTAATCCAGATAAGTAAGTATTTTTTTTATTGACGTCATCATCAATGAATCCTTTGAAGTTTAATCCTAACTGAGAGGATTTATAGCGTACAGTATTGTATAATAGCTCTCCACCATCTCCCGCGCCAATAATAAAGGCATTGTCACATTTTTTAACACCTTTATAATGATACATGTTTAAATAATCCACGATTAATCGCCAAGCGACCCTTGAACTTGTGATAGCTAGTAGCACAATAAAATAAGCTAATAATATTTGTAAATGTTCAATCGAAGATGATGTATAAAACCCTAGTATGATGTACTCTAAAATACTTGAAGCACTAACAGCGAAGAAGATGGATAGAATAGCGTTAATGCTTGTGTATCTGGTTAGTCGATTAAACACCTTAAACACCGACCCAAATAATAAGTACAAGACAAGATGTAATCCTATAACCCTTAGTGGGACAGGATCATCTATTTGGTATAAAAAATTGGTATAAAAACTAACAATTATATTAGCTAAAATAATGATACTTGCGTCCACACCAATCAGTATAGACATTTTGACCTTTCGACTCACAACAATGACCACCCTAACCTTTTTAAGAAAATCCCCAATGTTTTTTTGTTGATACAATGGGTGCTACCTCTACCTGTTCTCCATTAACAATATCTTTTGTTATTTGCTCAAATGCGTTTCTTTTTTCTTTACCAAATTCTTTCTCCAATAAATCATAAGCCGTTTTTGTATAAAAACCACGCGTTGATACATTATGTGCATCTGATGACAACATATGAGCATAATTTTGTTTAATCATTTGTTTTGTCACGCGTTGAATTTTTTTCCCAAACTGACCAATATAACTACCATTTGTCACTTGTGACAAGCACCCCATATCAATAAAGGGTTGTAATCTTTTAGGTTGTTCTAAAAAGATATTATTTCTCTCTGGGTGCACAATAATTGGTCGATAACCTTGCTGGCATAAATCAGATAAAACTGATTCACTATAATCTGGGACAGTTGAAAACGGGAACTCTATCAACAAATACTGATCATTTAAGTCAGCAAATAAGATATCATCTTTCACTATTCGACGGGATAAATCAGGTGAAATACGCACTTCCTGACCTTCAAATAATATTAATGGTATCCCTTGCTCATCAAGTATTTTCTGACATGCGGCAACCTGTTCGATGATATCTGCTTTTTTATTAAGATAATGACCATTATTGTAGTGTGGTGTACAAAGGATATGAGAGATACCTTCAGACACAGCAGCTCGTGCCATGAATAAAGAATCTTCCATCGATTGTGCTCCATCATCTATGCCTGGTAATATGTGACAATGTAAATCAACAACCATAATCCTTTTCCTTCCTTTTTAACTATAATAGTAGTTTGCATAGTTGACTTCTACTTTGTCCAGATAAACACACCCTAAAATGGTTGTATCAACTTTATCCAGTAGATAAATGGATCGATTTAGTGCTTTTTTATCGGTTACTTCTTTTCTTACTACAACCACGACACCATCTAAGTGTGGAGATACTAATTGAACGTCTGTCACAGTTGAGGCAGGTGGCATATCAAAAATAACAAAATCATATAACTCATCTAATACACTGATGAGTTTTTTCATTCGAGGACTAGCTAATAATTCAGATGGGTTAGGTACTCTAATCCCACTTGTCATCACGTCAAGATAAGGAATATTTGTCTCTTGTACCACTTCACTAACAGATAATTGTGTTAAACTTAATAAATTGCTAAGACCCACACCATTGTCCAGTTCAAACGTTAAATGAGTTGTTGGTCGTCTCATATCTGCATCAACCAACAACGTCTTTAACCCAAGTTTGGCAAACATAACAGCTAAATTGGCTGCTGTTGTTGACTTTCCTTCACTAGGTCCAGCAGATGTAATAGCCACACTTTTTGTTTGTTTTCCTAATTGTGAGTATTGGATATTAGTTCGAATGGTTCTAAATTGCTCAGAAATAGAGGAGTTTGGCTCAATTAATGTAAACAAGGTTGAAGGCTGAGGTGATTCCATTTTTCCTGATTTTTTTCGATTTTTTCTTTTCTTTTGACTCATTATGTTCTCCTTTTCACTCATTAATCAGATGTTTCATCGTTTGATTCAAAGCGTGCCCTATATAGATCAGCATCTAATCCATCAACTTCTGTATTTAATGATTCTTTATATAAATCATTTACTTCAAAAAACATTTCTTCATTTACAAAGGCATTACTTTGTAATTTACGGATTTCATTCATCTCGCGATCACTCATCAACGGGATAATCCCCAAGACTGGTAATCCTAGTTTATCTGATAAATAGTCTTCTGTTTTTACCGTACGATTAAATAATTCTGATAATAAAGCTAACATCACCCCTACGATTAAACCTAGAACAGCGCCAATTGCTATATTCACTTTTTTATTTGGTGAAATAGGCTGATTATTCGGGATGGCTTTTGATGCAATGGATACTTTATCTGTATCAGTCATCACAACAGCTTCTTGTTGAAAGATTTCTGAAACCGTATTTGCAATCGTTGCAGATTTAATAGGATCAGTCGTCACAGCTTTAATTGAAAAGAGCTGTGAATTTTGATTTTGCTCAACAGAAATAGCATGTGATAAGAAATCTTCTGAAATACCAGTCATCCCATCTTTAACTAGCTGATCCTTAGTTTTTTCTGTAACAGCTTTACTTTTAACCAAGTCCTTATAAGTATTGATAAGTAGTAAATTGGAATTAATCTTATCCGTATTTATATTTGAGTCGGATCCTTTAGTTTGCACCACTAACTGGGTCGTAGCACTATACTTAGGCGTAATAACAAATAATGTCACGACTGTCGATATAATTGTTCCTAAGATTAACATACTAATAATCAATGCCAACTTTTTCTTTAAAAGTTGAAAAATCTCATCTAAACTCACTGTCTCTTCCATTGTTGCCTCCAATTTATTTGCTTTTCATTTTTTCTAATTATTTTCATAATCACCTTGTGTCATTATATCACAAAGAATATATTTCAATTGTAAAAATTTCGACTTAACTAACATATTTATACCAAAATATGTTAGTTTATTCAGATTTTTGGTTAATAATATCATAAAAAGCCAACATTGCTTTTTTATTATAGTGACTAGGATTAAATGATTTAAACCGTTTCTTCTTCATAAGTGTCGCTTCCATCGCTTTAAATACACCTTCAGCATCATTCTGTTTTGCTAACATACCATATTTACCATTTCCTAATACTTGTCTACAAGCAGGTATATCAGTTGACACCACGTTCATTTTTAATGTAAGTGCCTCAAGTAATACAATGGATTGCCCTTCATAAGAAGAAGTTAAAACAAATACATCACAATGGGTCATAAAAAGATAAGGCTGATTTAATTGTCCCATCATAGTTATGGCTTTTTCTAAATGATATTGTTTAATTTGATTCATTAAATTTTCTCGTTCAGGACCATCTCCAATCAGATAAAGATGACCTTTTTTATATGTCTCATAATATAATTTAAAGGATTCAATGAGGAGAGCTTGATTTTTTTCTTGTGATAGTCGTCCGACCGTCACAAACGTTGGCTCGTTGTCGGTATGAGGGTACTCAAAAAAAGTCCCTTCATTATTCATCACGCCTTTTGATAGATCGTAAGTTAAATGATCTTTGCTTATCCAAACTTGTTTATTTTTAAGTTGAACTTGGTAAAACGTGTTGGATTGATTGGTTTGAGCTCGTTGAATCACACGTACTTCTTTTGGCACACGTGAGAGCAGGCCTTTATTTTTCAATACATCATCAAGTGAGGCATAAACAACCACTTCTGATGTCTGAACAATTGCTGGAAAAAATTGTGGCTCTTTTAACAAAATAAAGGGATCGTGAGACACTGTAACAGATAACCCTGCTTCTTTTATAAAATAAGACAGACCATTTTCTAATTTAACTTTCACCCAACCAGTTTGATTATTTTTTGATTGTAAAATCAATGATGTGCCAACTTCTAATTGAGTTGTTTGACTAGCACTATCTGGCTGTTCATATGCTTTTGTCACGTTGGTTAACTGAGCTAACTCGTTAATTGGGTACTGTCTTGATAACGAAGTCAAGTCATCAAGTCGCTTTCTATTAACTGTTGAAAACAAGGTATTTAACCATTTTTTAGCTAGTTGACGGTGAAACATCGCCACTGAACTCATCTCTCTAATGGCGGATGGACTCACCCATCCAAGTGGTTCTTTCCCATTGGATAATTCATAACTGGTCCCGGTATGAGTGATCACTTTTTTTGTTACCAATACATATAAACTATCAAAATGATTCAATGAACAAATCATCTTACTATCACTTAATCCTAAAGGAAGCGTATATAACTTATGGTGTTCCCCTCCTTGTAACTTAGAGAGTTTATAAAGGATGTGTTCTGATTGGATACTATCAGCTAACAACGTCACATGACTTTCTTTAATCCAACCTATGTAACTGTCACCTTGACTAATTTTCACATAACTTTCTTCTTGATACACAAATCTACCTAATACTGTTAATTCAGCTTTTGATAATACCTTTGTCGTATTATTAGCATATTGACTATCAGGTCTGGTATCAAAAATCACCAATGGCTCTGATGGATTATTTAAATATGCCTCTCTAAATAATCGTTGTGTCGGTTTTGAGTGAGTTGAAAATTGTTCTGGCTCTGTTGATAAAATATGTGGAATATTTAATAGATTTTCTGCATACACAAATTTTGATTCATCAGCATAGCTGGACAAGTTTTGCTTATTAATATCACGAATGACACTAGAAACTGATACTAACTTGTCATAAAAATCATACACACTAATAATCCCTTTAACATTGGTATAGTGAATTTTTTTACCATTTACCTCGCGATTCATATCAGCCAACATATCACTATGTAAGTAACAGACTTTCATCGCTGAGTCGACTGCTAGAATATTTTTTGTCCAATGCAAGCTATAGCCACTAAAATCAATACTTACATCAAATTTATTTTTTCCTAGTAATCTCTTGATATTCCGTTGATAAATATGTAATGGAAATTTTTCTTTTTTCTTTGGATTGACACCACGCATGCGATAATACAAATCTTGGTAGCTCTCCCCCATCGTATAACTAGGTTCGCCAAAATTAAATAGTAACGATACCTCTTTTGGAATACGTTGAATAGACTCAATTTGATCTTGTATGGTTGGATTACCCAATAAACACGTCACAGCATATTTTTCATAATCAATTGTTGACAAAAGGTTTAAAAAACTTGTCGTAATCCCATTTTTTCGTAGTCCTCCAGGATAAATAAGCAATTTTTGTTTATCTGGATTCTGGCGAATTTCCTTGATTTTTTCTGATAGTGGTTGGTTAAATAATAAATAATCAACATAACGTTGTGTTGCATTTCCATCATCATAAGATACATATAATCGTTTAAATCGCTCATAGTTCCAACGAGTGTCTTCGATTCTTTTTTCTAAATGATTCAAAATATCGATTAACCCATCCAAGTTAAAGGCAACAGGGCCAGGTAATTCATCATACTCAAAGTATTTACCGCGTTCATGACTGTATAAGTCATCATCCCAACAATAAAAAATAATCGGCTTATCGGTTACCAAGAAATCAAAAAAGATACTTGAATAATCTGTTACTAACACATCTACTAGTGATAATAATTCATTTGTGTCAATTCCATCAGGTATTAAATAAGCACTTAACGCTTTTTCCTTTTTGGCTTTATCATAAATAAATGGGTGAACTTTAATTAAAATATTATATGTTTCACCAAATTGATCTCGCAAAATAGTTGTCTCACTAATCATCTGACGAACTTCTTGTTCAGTATAAGATACTTCACCACTTTTACATGTTGGTGTATAGAGTAATAGTTTTTTACTTAAATCCAGGTTCACACCTCTTTCGTGTAATGACCGAATTAAGTTATCATGGTCATGGCTAAAGGTTGCATCCATTCTTGGATAGCCACCTTCTAAAATAATTCCTTGATAGTTATTTCTTAATCTAAAACTATCTAAAAACATGTTTGTTGTATGCTCATTAGGACTAAGTAGGACATCTGCCATAAAAAAATTGCGAACCACATTTCTAGCACCACCGGGGTTGCCAGGTATATCAAATCCCATTGTTTTTAGCGGTGTTCCATGCCATGTATTAATATAAGTCTGTTCTTCTTTAATCGTCACAAATGACTGAAACGTCGCATTATTGATTAATACTTCCGCTTTCGTCAACCACTTTAAATACTCATCAGAATTTCTTTCAACAAATAACACATTATCATATGCTTTAAAACGATTCATAAAATAAGACATCTCTTCAGATGACTGAATACTCCATATATGAGTATATTGTTTTTCCACATCTTTTTTTAATATATACAGACATATGGCAAGTGGAGAATCGGTTAGAGATTTTCCATCACGACTTTCATAAAAAATTGTCTTTTTATCGACTGATTCATTAATAAAATAATGGGTGTATGTTTCCACTCGTTTTCCGATAGGAGATAGTTTTCTTTTGACTAAAGGTTGAGCTATCCTTTTCATTTTGGATAGTACAGTCATAATTATTCACTCATTTCTTTTTTTATTATCTTCATAATAGATTGAGCTGATGTTCCTGTTTCTTTGTTACAGAACATTTGCTTAAAGGTTTCATACTGCTTATTATAATCTATTGTATCTAATTTTTTTAACTGTTCGATTAATTTATCTGGTTCCTTTATGATTGGACCTGGTAGCAAAGACTGAATCGGTTGATAAAATCCTCGGATATCTTGTTCGTATTGTGTTGAATCAGGCATGAAAAATAGCATAGGACGATTTGTTAGACTAAAATCAAACATACAAGATGAATAATCTGTAATCAATACATCACTCACCAACAATAAATCACTCATATCATACCCTACAGAAACATCTATCAATTTATCTTTTGGCCAATTCGAGGTATCTAACGTTTGAGCAACTAAATAATGCATTCTAACAAGCAATATCATATCTTCACCACATGTCTCTATAAAGTTGTCATACGGAAACTCGATGCTAAACTCGTACCCATCGGCTGTCTTATGATCTGTTTCACGCCAAGTAGGTGCATATAAAATGATTTTTTTATCGTTATTAATACCTAATTGACGTTTCGTTTCCATTATTTTTGATTCGTGAGACTTTCTGTTAACCAACTGATCATTTCTTGGAAATCCTTTTGTAATCATCTCACCTGTAAAGCCAAAAGCCTGTTTAAAGTGTTCTGTTGTATAATCACTTGAAGAGGTTAGATAGTTCCAGCGTTTGCTCTCTTGTAAAAACTCTTGATCATAACTATCTTTTGTGTAACCAGGGATATTAACTTCCTCTATGTCTACTCCAATACGTTTCAATGGTGTGCCATGCCATGTTTGGATATAGATTGTCTGGTTATCCTTACTTAACCATAATGGTGTTCTTGTATTGATTACCCAAAATTTTGCTCGTGGCATAACAAAAAACCAGTGCAAAGAAAAACGTGAGATGTAAGGAACCTTTTTTTTCATAAAGGTTTCCTCATATCCACGCGTTACTCCCCACACTAGTTCAAGTGTTGCGTCTTCTTTTTTTAAATAATCATAAACGGCTTTAGGATTATCACTAAACTGCTTACCATGAAAACTTTCAAAGTAGACCAGATTTTTTTTTGGCAATTTGCCCAATAGTTTAAACCATATTGAAATCACTGTTTCTATTATTTTTTTCATGGTAATCTCCTTTTACATAAAGTCCATAAATCGTGCTCTAAATTTCATATGAATATGCGACCCTAAAATAAGTAATACCCCAACAACTAACCAGAAAAAGATTGTTTGGACACCTTTTTCCCAGAACCAACGACCATATAATAATGAGTCTCTAAATCCATCAATAATATAATAAATAGGATTTAATTCTAACAATCTCGTCATCCATGCATGTTTTGTTCCGGCAAAAATACGCTGAAACTCCCAAATAGGACCAGATAAATAAAATAACAAACGCAAAATTGATTGAAGCATAATATGATAATCTCTTACCAATACGGAAATAGTCGAATTCAAAATACCAAACGCAAATAAAAATGCCAGCATGCAAAATAGATAATAAAAATACTGAATCCAATAAATGTTAGGATAAATCCCCACAGCAAACATCGAAGTAAGTAAAATTAACATCATCCAACGATAACTTTTAAAGTTACTTGCCATATTAACAGTTGGTAAAATACTGACTGGAAACTTCATTTTTGAGACCATTCCTATTTGCTTATAGATACTATTGGATTCTCCTAATATTGAGCTATTGATAAAGAACCAAGCGATAATCCCAACAAGCATCCAAATAATATATGGTATGCCATCAATATCCTTTCGCTTCATTCCAAGCCCAAAAACTAGATAATAAATACCTATTTGAATGGCTGGATTTAACACTTGCCACAATAATCCGAGATAGTGACTTTGATAAGTGGCTTTTTCTTCATATTTAGAAATACGACGAATAATCCCAAAATTTTTAAATTGTTCTGTAATTACGGTCCTTACGTCATTCACGTTTTTGCTCTCCTTACTGTTTACTTTGTTTTAAATGCCACATTAATCCTTTCGTGACAAACAAAGGTACTTGAAAAATACGATTTAAGCGTTTCGGGTTACTTACTGAGCGATACAACCATTCTAAATTTGTTTTAATAAATACTTCAGGTGCTCGCTTTACCGTTCCACTATAAACATCAAAACTTCCTCCAACGGTCTGAAAGACAGTCGCATTTAATTGTGGCATATAGCGTTGTAACCACTCTTCTTGTTTAGGTGAGCCAAGAGCAACAAATAACACATCTGAATGTGCTTTATTTATCATATCAATTACTTCACCACTACTTTTTTTCTGATAACCATCCAGCCACCCAGCAACGACAACTCCAGGATAGTCTATTTGAATATTTCTAGCAGCTTGTGCCACAACAGCTGGTTTAGCACCATATAAAAAGATTGATTTTTTATTTGCTGCACAAAATTCTAACACACTTGCCATCACATCAATACCAGCAACTCGCTCTTTAATACTTCCTTTTGTCCATTTCGACATCTTAACTACACCAATACCATCAGCAAAGCGATGGGTCGCATGCTCAATAAATGATTTCACACATCTATTTTTTTCAGACATTAAAATAATTTGAGGGTTAATACTGGCTAACACCATTTTTTGATGATGGTCAAAATACCAAGACATATCACGTTCAATATCTGACATTTTTAACTGATCAACTGGTGTATCTAAAATATACTCTACCTTTTTTGTCATTTTTCTCCATCCATTACCTTTTTGATCTCTCCTACTACCCGACTTGTTGCCTTACCGTCATTATAAGTATTCCATAATTGATTAAACCTTTGATTATCTATTTGTTGATTACTATTTAACTGCTCTAATAATTCTGTTAGTGTATAAACAACTTTTTGTGGAAAATCCTGTTTTATCCCTTTTTGTATGCCAGTTATTTCTTCATAAATAACTTCATCAGGCCAATACATAATTAATTGTTTATCTGGATTAGCAACAGTAAAGTCAAATGCCACTGAAGAATAATCTGTTATCAGTACATCTGCTTGTTTAATATAGTCATCTGCAGATTGATTCGATACAATCCACTCAACATTATCCATTATCATCTCTTGTGTCAATTTAACATGTGGATGTAATTTAACTTGCAAGAGATCATGTTCATTTAAATGCTTGGACACACATTCTATATCTAGCAACCACTTTTCCAATGGAATTCTGTCACGATAAGTTGGTAAATATAAAATATGCCGCTTATCTTTCTGCTTATTTTTCTTTGTTCCGTTCACTAAATAATCTGTACGAGAAAAGCCAGTCAAAAGAATTTGTTCATTAGAAAAACCGTAACTTCGTTTAAAGACCTCACCCATTTTTTTGGATGCTACAAAAACATAATCAAACGCATTATAAACACGTTTAAATCGCTCTTTATCTTTTTTTGAGCGTTTCATTGCTGCTTTATCTTCTAAACCAAATTGTTTGATTGCCCCAGTAGCATGCCATAATTGGTACACCGTTTGCGTTTCTTTAAACATGATGTCACCTAAACATGCAAAATAATTATCTGCTACAATGACCTTACTTATGGATAATTGCTTTATAGCATTAATTAACCCATTAATAGTGTCTAAGCAATAAATGGATACACCATTTTTCTCTAATATTTTAGCTTCATCTTTACAACTTTTACTATACAACACAACGATTGGGTAATGTTGTTGGATTGCTTCAATTAGGCCTTGGTCATTATTAGGGAAGCTCATTAAATAGCATACTTGTTCCACTATATCATTTTGTCGATTACTATTAGATAACAGGCGTATAAACCAACTGTATATTTCTTTAATCGAACTAATCAATAAACGTTTCATAAAGTTGTTCCGCTGAAATATCTCGTGCTAATTGTTTCTCGACTTGAGGTGTTTCTTTTTCTGCAAAATATGATTTAAAAGAGCGTCCTCTAACATTAATTGTACCAAATACTACAATTCCTACAATCATAAATAACAAAACGACTTTAGTTAACAGTGACATTGTCCCAATAGCAGGACCTCTTAAAGCAGATTTACCATGTCCACGTTCAGATGCTATTTTTTTTAGATCATCCGCACTAAAGTTTTTTTGCTTTTCTTTATAGTCATCTTGATACTCTTTTTTTTCTTGTTCTGATAACGTTCTAAACCACTTTATAAATTTATTATAATTGGCAACAACTTCATCTGTATCCCCGTATTCACGTAATTCACCATAATGAATCCAAGCGACTTTATCACACAGTTTCTTTACTTGGTTTAAAGAGTGTGATACAAAGAAGATTGTTTTTCCTTCTGCTTTAAATTGTAAAATACGATCTACACATTTTTGATAAAATGTATCATCTCCGACTGACAAGGCTTCATCAATAATTAATACATCTGGATTATTATGAACAGCAATCGCAAAACCTAATCTTGAACGCATCCCACTAGAATAATTTTTTACCGGCTGATTCACAAAATCCCCTATGTCAGCAAATTCTGTAATATCTGGTAAAATTGCATCAACTTCTTCATTCGTTAAACCTTGCATCAAACACTTTAAACGAATATTTTCAAGACCTGTTAATTGTGGTTTCAACCCAGCGCCAATGGCAATAATGGATGTTTCCCCTTTGATTGTCATTTGCCCAGTTGTTTGAGGAATGATTCCTGCTAGTATATTTGATAGCGTAGATTTACCAGAACCATTAATTCCAATCAATCCCACTGCTTCACCCGGATAAACTTTTAAATCAATCCCTCTAAGTCCCCAAAAATGAGGCACACTTTTCTCTGAAAATTTAAATAATGCTTTGATTTTGTCTGATTTTTTTTTATACAAATCATATTCTTTGGTAATCATCGTTAATTCTACTTTTGGATTTTCTTTTTGATTCACGTTGACCCATCCTATTCTTTTTCAGTTCATTAAAACTACACCATTTTACACTATTATAAGTATTTTATCAAAATTTCATTCTAAACTTAACCCATTCTTCATTAATTTAAAAAAGAGTCTAAGGGAAACTCCCCCTAAACTCTTAATAATCATCTATTGCATACCCATCTTGTGGATAAGTTCTTGGATCAACAATGCTATCTGTTTCAAATTTATAGCCTTCTTCGTCTCGATTATCTGTTGATTCTAAATTAAGTGACAAACGTAATTTATGCGAGATATAATCGACACTATCTTTATGTAGACCAACCATACTTTGATCACCATATGTGTAACTCATCCAAGAAAAAACATATGAATCGAATTTATAATCTTTTGTTAAACCAGATTGCGCCACTGACAAAATACGATTAGGTGGCATGTCTGTTGTAATATGTCCATCCAATGCATTTAAAATACTTTTATATTTTGCAATCGACCCTACTGCCATCGCTTTTTGTGCAATTGCTTCTAAAACTTCTTGTTGCCTTTTTCCACGCTCAACATCATTATCTACATAGCGTGTTCTAGCAAATGCTAAGGCTTCTTCGCCATTTAAATTATGCTTTCCTTCTTTTAACTCAACCACTTTTTTACCTTGTGCATTTTGTTCTGTTAAAGTAAATGGAACATCTATTTCTACCCCACCGACTGCATTCACGACATCTTCAAATGCTTTAAAATCAGCTGTTGCATAATAATTAATTGGAATGTTCAATAAATCTTCTACTGCATCAATCGACCCTTCAATCCCACCATGTGCATAAGCAGCATTTATTTTATCATTACCATCAAAATTTTTCGTCTTAATATGCGTGTAAGTATCTCTTGGTATACTCACCATGCTGACTAATTCTTTAGAAGGATTAATGGTGAGTAAAATCATTGAGTCTGTTCTAGCTCCACCAGTTCCCCTAGTATCCTCAGCATCATCATCTAAACCAAGTAACAATATGGAAATTGGGTCTTTTTGAATATCAATTTTATCATTTTCTACTTGCATAGTTTCTCTTGGTTTATATGCATCATTTAAAAACTTATTTCCATCAAGAACCATCTTTGCTCCGTAAACAACAATCCCTAATAAACCAATTAATAAAATAACACCTAAAACTTTACTAATTTTTAACATATTACGTTTAAGTTTTGTTTCTCTTTTTCTATTATTTCGTCGTTGATTTAATGAAATATAATTTTCTTCTCGTATTTCTTTATTTTTTGGAGTTTTTTTTTCCTTCTTTTTTTTCACTCTATCATTCTCCTAATCATATTTGAATAAAAAATAATTTCAATCTTAGACAGTATAGCATAATCTTGATTTTTTAGGAAAACTAATCAGGATATTTAGACTTTTTTAAACAAATCTTCATAGTTAGAATTAAATTGTTTATTAAATAAAGAACGTGTTATAATATATTTTGAATTCTGAAAGTAGGTAAGAGAATGAACTTCATATTAGAGATATCATTTCGTTTATTTTTAACGATGCTCTTTGCTTTCCT